>NZ_NPKS01000115.1:0-628 GCF_008329595.1 Methylobacterium sp. P1-11 | reverse complement strand
CCATCGATCCACCTTCACCAAGCTCGTCCCGCAGCACGGCCATCGCCAGGCAGCCACAGATCCTGCGAGCTGCGACCAAGCGTGCATCATCCGGAACACGGCCCACCGGCGGCCGGTTCACGCTTTCACGGCTGCCTGCGTCACGGCGAGAGACCAGCGAACGTGCATCACGCCCCTTCTTCGTTACGGCTCCTCATCGCCGAGAGCGAGCCGCCCGAGGCACGCGAGCGCCGGCGCGAGAGCGTCGGCCGGTCCTCGGGTGAGACCTACATCGACACCCTTCTGGAGCTGGCACCCGGTGCGCAGTGTGACCGGGTCATGCCCGCGGATGCAGGTGCGGGGCTTCCTGCTGGCACCTCCCTGGCTGCGTATGACGGCGTGTTCCTGACAGGATCACCGCTCCACCTCTACAAGGAGACGCCGGAGACGCGGCGCGCGGTCGAGTTCATGCGCGCGGTCTTCGCCTCCGGCACGCCGTCCTTCGGTTCGTGCGCCGGCCTTCAGGTGGCCACCGTCGCGGCAGGAGGCACCGTGCGCCCCAATCTTCGCGGCTACGAGGCCGCGTTCGCTCGGCGCATCACCGCGACCGAGCGGGGTCGCAGTCATCCGCTCCTGGCAGGACGCCCGG
>NZ_NPKS01000114.1:0-670 GCF_008329595.1 Methylobacterium sp. P1-11 | reverse complement strand
GTCCTCGACGACGCGCTTCACCCGGTGCCGGTGGGGGTGGTGGGCGCGCTGTATATCGGCGGCACCGGCCTCGCCCGGGGCTACCTCGGACGGCCCGGCCTCACCGCCGAGCGCTTCGTGCCCGATCCTTTCGGAAGGCCCGGATCGCGCCTCTACCGGACCGGCGACCTGGCCGCCCGCCGTCCGGACGGCGCCCTCGACTATCGCGGACGGGCCGACGATCAGGTCAAGATCCGCGGCCAGCGCGTCGAGCCCGGCGAGGTCGCCGCCGCCCTGCGCGCCCTGCCCGGCATCGCCCAGGCCGCCGTGCTCGCACGCCGTGCCCCCGGCCGCCCCGACCGCCTCGTGGCCTACGCGGTGCCCGCGCCGGGCGCGCGCCTCGACCCGCAGGACCTGCGCCGCGCCCTCGCCCGGGACCTGCCCGAGGCCATGGTGCCCGCCGCCATCGTCCTGCTCGACGCCCTGCCGCTCTCGCCCAACGGCAAGCTCGACGCCCGCGCCCTACCGGACGGGGATGAGGCCGCGCCCGCCCCACACGTCGCCGACCCGCCGCGCACCCCCGGCGAACGGCACCTGGCCGCGCTCTGGGCCGCGGTCCTCGGCCTGACCGAGCCCGACACCATCGCCCGATCCGACACCTTCTTCGAGCGCGGCGGCGATTCCATCCTCG
>NZ_NPKS01000113.1:0-683 GCF_008329595.1 Methylobacterium sp. P1-11 | reverse complement strand
GGCCCTTCCGGCCCCGCACCCGCGCGCCCCACCCGGACGCCCTCGCCTACATCCTGCACACCTCCGGCTCCACCGGAACACCGAAGGCCTGCGCCAACATCCATTCCGCCCTCGCCAACCGCCTCGCCTGGATGCAGGCGCATTTCGGCATCGGACCTGCCGACGTGATCCTGCACAAGACCCCCGTCTCCTTCGACGTCGCCGTCTGGGAGATCCTCCTGCCCCTCGTCAGCGGCGCCCGCCTCGTCATGGCGCCCCCGCACGCCCACCGCGATCCCGACGCGCTGGCCGCCCTGATCCAGCGGCACAGCGTGACAACCGTGCATTTCGTGCCCGCCCTGCTGGAGGCGTTCCTGGCGACCGGCCGGCTCGCCGCCTGCCCGAGCCTGTCCCGCATCGTGTGCAGCGGGGAGGCGCTCGCGCCCGACCTCGCGGCCGCCGTCGGGGCCCAGAGCCGGGCCGCTCTCGCGAACCTGTACGGGCCGACAGAGGCGGCCATCGACGTCACCGCCTGGACCTGCAGGCCCGAGCCGGACGCCCCGCGCGTGCCGATTGGACATCCCATCGCCAACACGCAGATCCACGTCCTCGACGACGCGCTTCACCCGGTGCCGGTGGGGGTGGTGGGCGCGCTGTATATCGGCGGCACCGGCCTCGCCCGGGGCTACCTCGGACGGCCCGGC
>NZ_NPKS01000112.1:0-699 GCF_008329595.1 Methylobacterium sp. P1-11 | reverse complement strand
CCCGTCTCGACCGCGCTCCTGATCGCCTACCCGGCATGGGATGCCGCCGCCAACCTGATCGATGCACGGCAATGTGGCGGGCTGAGCGCCAATCCCAGCCAGCTATTCAATCTCGTGGTCAGTGTCATCACGACCGCTGCGGTGATCTGGTCGTTTGGCCACAGCTCACATGCCGTGCTGGTGGTGTTCGGTGTCTGGGCCACGCTATCTGGCCTGTTACAGCTCGCAACCGGTGTGCGTCGCTGGCGTACAGGTGGGCAATGGGCCATGATCTTGAGCGGCGCGCAGTCAGCCCTTGCCGGCGGCTTCATCATCAAGCGTGCGGCTGACATCGCCGCCCCCGCAGCCTCCGATATTGCAGCGTACGCGACCTTCGGCGGGTTCTACTTCCTTGTGTCGGCAATCTCGCTGACGGTGCTGATGGCGCGCAGCTCTTCGACCGAGCGCACAGCCTGAGCAGATCCGCTTCCGGTGCTCCGCGCCTGGTAATCGGGTGCGCAGCACGTCCTCCCTTCGCCGCGATGGAAGCCAAAGGCGTGCTTCGATGCCTAAGTCTCCGCCGATCCAAACCCGTAGAAGTCCGTGCGAGGCCTATCTGCATGTGCTGCACGCCCTCATTCTCCGTGACATGCGCACACGCTTTGGCGCCTCACTCTGGGGCTACGGTGTCGTCGTGCTTTGGCCCTGCGTGCATGTCTT
>NZ_NPKS01000111.1:0-718 GCF_008329595.1 Methylobacterium sp. P1-11 | reverse complement strand
CCGGCCTCGACTGGGTCCACAAGGAGAAGGGCGGCGACAGCTTCTACTTCATCGGCTCCGACTACATCTGGCCGCGCACCTCCAACAAGATCGCCCGCAAGCACGTGGAGAACGTGCTCAAGGGCAAGGTCGTCGGCGAGGAGTATTTCCCGCTCGGCCACACCCAGTTCAACTCGGTCATCAACAAGATCAAGCTCACCAAGCCGAAGGTGATCTTCGCCACGATGGTCGGCGGCTCGAACGTGGCGTTCTACAAGCAGCTCAAGGCGGCCGGCATCGACCTGTCGAAGCAGGTGCTGATGACGATCTCGGTCACCGAGGACGAGATCGACGGCATCGGCGGCGAGAACATCGCCGGGGCCTATGCCTGCATGAAGTACTTCCAGTCGATCGACAACGAGAACAACAAGGCGTTCGTCGCGGCCTTCAAGAAGATGTGGGGCGAGAAGACCGTCATCGGCGACGTGACGCAGGCGGCCTATCTCGGCCCGTTCCTGTGGAAGATGGCCTGCGAGAAGGCCGGCTCGTTCGACGTCGACAAGGTGGTGGCGGCCTCGCCGGGCCTGGAATTCAAGGGCGCGCCGGAAGGCTACGTGAAGATCGACGAGAACCATCACCTCTGGTCGAAGACCCGGGTCGGCAAGGCCAAGACCGACGGCCAGTTCGAGATCGTCTACACCAGCCCCGAGCTGATCAAGCCCGACCCGTTCCCGAAGGG
>NZ_NPKS01000110.1:0-721 GCF_008329595.1 Methylobacterium sp. P1-11 | reverse complement strand
CCTGTTCTCGTTCCGCACCACCCGCGATCCGGCATTCCGCTTCCGCAACGGCGAATTCACCATGATCGGCCTGGAGGTCGAGGGCCGGCCGCTTCTGCGCGCCTACTCGGTGGTCTCGGCCAATTACGAGGAGGAGCTGGAGTTCTTCTCGATCAAGGTCCAGGACGGCCCGCTGACCTCGAAGCTGCAGCACCTGAAGGTCGGCGACCCGATCATCGTCGGCAAGAAGCCCACCGGCACGCTGGTGCTCGACAACCTGCTGCCCGGCAAACACCTCTACCTGCTCGGGACCGGCACCGGCCTCGCACCCTTCCTGTCGATCATCAAGGATCCGGAGACCTACGACCGGTTCGAGAAGGTCGTGCTGGTCCACGGCTGCCGTCAGGTGCAGGAGCTGGCCTACGGCGAGACCATCACCGAGACGCTGCCGCGCCACGAGTTCCTGGGCGAGATGATCTCGAACCAGCTGATCTACTACCCGACCGTGACGCGCGAGCCGTTCCGCAACCGCGGCCGGATCACCGACCTGATGGTCTCGGCCAAGCTGTTCGAGGATATCGGCCTGCCGCCGATGTCGATCGAGAACGACCGCTTCATGCTCTGCGGCAGCCCCGACATGATCCGCGACACCCGCGAGCTTCTGACCTCGCGCGGCTACGAGGAGGGCAACCACGGCGAGGCCGCCCATTACGTCATCGAGAAGGCCTTCGTCGAGAAGTAG
>NZ_NPKS01000109.1:0-781 GCF_008329595.1 Methylobacterium sp. P1-11 | reverse complement strand
TGGTCGACGGCAACCTGCTCGACCAATCCGCCCTGCTGCGCATCGTCCAAGCCGCCAAGCCGGACGAGATCTACAACCTGGCCGCCCAGTCCTTCGTCACCTCGTCCTGGCAGCAGCCGCTGCTCACCGGGCAGGTGACGGGCTTGGGCGCCGCGCACATGCTGGAATGCCTGCGCTCGGCCGCCCCCCAGGCACGCTACTACCAGGCCTCGACCTCGGAGATGTTCGGCCTGATCCAGGAGGCCAAGCAGAGCGAGTCGACGCCGTTCTACCCGCGCTCGCCCTACGGCGTGGCCAAGCTCTACGCGCACTGGATGACCATCAACTACCGCGAGAGCTTCGGGCTGCACGCCTCGAACGGCATCCTGTTCAACCATGAGAGCCCGCTGCGCGGCGTCGAGTTCGTCACCCGCAAGGTCACGGACGCGGTGGCGCGGATCAAGCTGGGCCAGCAGAAGGAGCTGCGGCTGGGCAACATCGACGCCAAGCGCGACTGGGGCCACGCCCGGGACTACGTGAAGGCGATGTGGCTGATGCTGCAGCAGGACCGCCCGGACGATTATGTGATCGCCACTGGCCGGACCACGACGGTGCGGGACATGTGCGCGATCGCATTCAAGCATGTCGGGCTCAACATCGACGACCATCTGGTCATCGACCCGGCCTTGTTCCGGCCGGCGGAGGTCGAGGTTCTGCTCGGCAATCCCGCGAAGGCCAAGGCGACCTTCGGATGGGAGGCCGAGACGAGCCTCGAGGCGCTGATCACCGAGATGGTCGACGC
>NZ_NPKS01000108.1:0-797 GCF_008329595.1 Methylobacterium sp. P1-11 | reverse complement strand
GCCGGCACCACCGGCTCGGGCAAGTCGGTGGCGATCAACACCATGATCCTCAGCCTGCTCTACCGGCTGAAGCCGGAGGAGTGCCGCCTGATCATGGTCGACCCGAAGATGCTGGAGCTGTCGGTCTATGACGGCATCCCGCACCTGCTCTCCCCCGTGGTCACCGACCCCAAGAAGGCGGTCATCGCCCTCAAATGGGCCGTGCGTGAGATGGAGGAGCGCTACAAGAAGATGTCCAAGATCGCCGTCCGGAACATCGACGGCTACAACGCCCGGGTCGCCGAGGCGGCGGCGCGCGGCGAGGTCCTGACCCGGACTGTCCAGACCGGCTTCGACCGTCACACCGGCGAGGCGGTGTACGAGGACGAGGCGATGGACCTGGCGCCGCTGCCCTACATCGTGATCGTGGTGGACGAGATGGCCGACCTGATGATGGTGGCCGGCAAGGACATCGAGGGGGCGATCCAGCGTCTGGCGCAGATGGCCCGGGCTGCGGGCATCCACCTGATCATGGCGACGCAGCGCCCGTCGGTGGACGTGATCACCGGCACGATCAAGGCGAACTTCCCGACCCGGATCAGCTTCCAGGTGACGAGCAAGATCGACTCGCGCACGATCCTGGGCGAGATGGGCGCCGAGCAGCTTCTGGGTCAGGGCGACATGCTGTTCATGGCCGGCGGCGGGCGTACGACGCGCGTGCACGGGCCGTTCTGCTCCGACAGCGAGGTCGAGACCGTGGTCGCCCACCTCAAGCGCCAGGGCCGGCCCAGCTACCTCGACGCCGTCACCGCCGACGA
>NZ_NPKS01000107.1:0-822 GCF_008329595.1 Methylobacterium sp. P1-11 | reverse complement strand
TTACCGCAGGAGCTGGAGAACGCCCTGCTGTGCGGAGTTGGCCAGGGACAGGGCCGAGATGCCCATCGACTGACGCGTCGACAGCGCCTGCGAGTTGGCCGCTTCCTGGTTCAGGTCGGCATTGGTCAGGTTGGCCGAGCCGGTCTGCAGCACGTTGATAATCTGCTTGGAGAAGTCCTGCCGGTTCTGCACCACCGACAGGTTCGAGCCCAGCGTGCTCGCCGCCGAGTTCAGGCTGTTGCCGGCGCTCGTCAGGGTCGCCAGCGTCTTGTTGACGTCCGCGTTGAGCAGGAAGTTGCCGAGGCCGTTCTGGCTCGTCGAGCTGTTGGAGTTGGTGATCGACGACAGGCCGAGGCCGCTGGCCGTCGCGTCCACCGAGGCGACGTTCAGGTTGGAGCTGCCGGTGTCGTTGAACTTGATGTTCATGTCATTGCCCTTGCCGGCAATGAGGTTGACGCCGTTGTAGCTGGCGTCGCCGGCGAGCTGCGTGATCTGGTTGAGCAGGTTGTTGTACTGGGTCGCCAGCGAGGCGCGCTGCGTGACGCCGGCGATCGAAAGGTCGCTGGAGACGACGGTGGTGGCGGCGGTGCCGTAGGTCGATGCGGTGGTCGCCGAGGCGGTGAAGCCGAGCGCCGTCTGGCTGGCGGAGTTCTGAAACTCCACGTCGGCCTGGGCGTTCAGCACGATCTTGGTGCCGGTGCTGTCGATGGAGAAGATCGCGCCCGCGCCGAACGAGCCGCTGGAGGAGGTCGAGGCCGAGCTGACCGCCGAGTTCAGGGCGGCGACGGTGGCGCTGATGCTGGAGGAGGCGGCGATGGTGGC
>NZ_NPKS01000010.1:0-188950 GCF_008329595.1 Methylobacterium sp. P1-11 | reverse complement strand
GCGCTGGCGCCAGATCCGCCGCAGCGACGCGTCGGTCATGCGCGCCAGCACGGCGGCGTCCTTCACCGGGATCATCGCCTGGTAGTAGTAGCGGTTCAGCGCCCAGGCGCGGACCTGATCCTTCGACAACTTGCCGTCGTGCAGCAGCCGGTGGAACGGGTGCAGGTTGTGGTAGCGGCGCGCGCCGATGTCGCGCAGGGCCGCCTCCAGCTCTTCGGCACTCAGGAGACGCTGGCTGTCGGCGGCGTCGGGGGTCGGAAAGATGGCGTTCATGGCGTGTCCGGGACTGTGCCTGTGACAGCAGAGGAAGTGAACCTGCCCCGGACCCGCTTTGATTCAGATCAAGAACCTGCAGGATCTGACACCTTAGTCCCGAAGGTGCCGAATGACCCGTCTGTCTGCCACGGATTTCTGGCACGGGCGGTCCCTCTCGGTGGCTGGCAAGGATTTGCCTGCGCCCCATCCCGGAGCCACCCCGATGTTGCCCGAACGTGTCGGTGATCTTCTCGCCACCAGGGCGCTGCACAGCGTGCGCGGCTCGTTCACGGTCGCCGCAGCCTGTCATAAGTTGCGAGCGTACTGCATCGGGGCGGTTGCAGTGCTGGACGGATCGAAGCTCGTCGGTATCTTGAGCGAGCGCGACATCCTTGTCCGCGTCATCGCCGGTCATCGGGACCCGATGCTCGTCCTGGTCCGGGAGGTTATGACGCCAGATCCACGCACGATCCCGGCGCACGCATCCGTCGCAGAGGCGCTTCGCGTCATGCGGGCCGGGGGGTTTCGCCATCTCCCGGTCACGCGGCATGGGGTCGTGATCGGCATGCTCTCCCTGCGGGATATCCCGTACCATTTCCAGGTGTCCGGGCATGAGCCCCGAGCGGCCCTGGCGGCTCCTGCTCTTGGTTGAGCGCAGTCCATCCCCCCGGGGCCACCCGATCGGTGCTAAGCTTGAGGCAGATCAAGGCACCCTTCCCGCGATCGACCTATTCGGATCCGACGAAGGATCGGGCACTGCAATGCCGAAGCACACGGGACCCGTCCTCGTCGTCGATGACGACGAGGCCGTCCGCGACTCGCTGAAATTCGCCCTGGAACTCGAGGGGCTGGATGTCCGGCTATACGCGGGCGGCGCGGAGCTTCTGCGCGACACCGCGTTGCCGAGCACCGGTTGTCTCCTGGTAGACTACGCGATGCCCGACATGGACGGGCTCAAGCTCGTCGGACATCTGCGCGAACACAACGTTGTCCTTCCCGCCATCCTGATGACCGGGCGGCCTTCCGGCGATCTGCGGCGCCTTGCAGCCGATGCCGGCTTCAGACGCCTGGTGGAGAAACCGTTCGAGGACGGTTCGCTGCTCGAAGGCATTCAGGACGCCCTCTCCGCGGGACGATGATCGGGTGGTCCTCCGTAAAACCCCTTAAGAGAAGCACCCGAATTTCGCCTCTGCGGGGAGGAGCGTAGCCAGGCGCTACGTTCCGATCCCGGAGGCTTCCATGCAGACCGCCCTCGCCACTGCCGGCCTCGCTCCTGTCTTCGCCGGAAACATGCCGGCCATCGCCCTCCCGCCTCTCCCCGCATCCGAGTCCCGGACCCTGACGCGGCGGACATTCGAGGCCAACGCCGAGATCTATGCCGAGGGGGATCGGGCCCTGTCCTTCTACAAAGTCGCCGTCGGGGTCGTGCGCACCTACAAGCTCCTGTCGGATGGGCGGCGACAGATCAGTGCCTTCTACCTGCCGGGCGACATCTTCGGCCTGGAATCCGGCGAGGATCACCGCTTCAGCGCCGACGCCGTGACCGAGACGCGGCTGATCATCCACCGCCGCGAGCCGCGCGCGCTCGCGGGCGACGACGGACTCTTGGCCCGCGAAGTCGTGGCCGCGATGATGCGCGACCTGGAGCGGGCGCAGGAGCATATGATGCTGCTCGGGCGCAAGTCCGCCAGGGAACGGATCGCAAGCTTCCTCCTCGCGCTTTCGGAGCGGACGAAGTCCGAGGGCGGAGCGATCTGCCTGCCGATGTCGCGCAACGACATGGCCGACCATCTCGGCCTGACGATCGAGAGCGTGTCCCGAGCCGTGACCCAGCTCGAGCGCGACGGGCTGATCGAGCTGCCGCCGAACCGCCGGACCGTGATCCTGCGCAACGCTGCCGCGCTGCGCCACCTCGCGGATTGAGTGGGGCGCAGGCCGGGAGGCCTAACCGGGTTCGCGGATATCGGAACCGTCATCCGCGCCGCAGGCCGCATGCCCGCGCAGGAGCATCGCCCGGATCCGGTGCGTGCGCGCCATCGTCCAGAGCACAGACAAAGCCGGCTGTGCCCTGTCCGGATCGAGCCGCGCCGCCTTCTCGGCGAGGCTGCCCGCCAACGCCTCATGGGTGCGCGCTCGGAGCAGCATGTCCGCGGGGGTATCCCATTCCGACGGGGACGGTCGCCCCGGCTGGATGGGATCCTTGAAGGATCGCAGGGCCATTTCTTCGCTCAAGGATAGAGACGCAGGCGGCGCCAACCCGGGCCGTCCTTCATGAATCGGATCCGGTCGTGGAGGCGAAATGCGCCATCCTGCCAGAACTCGATCGAGACCGGCGCGATCCGGTACCCCGACCAATGTGCCGGGCGCGGCACCGGACCGCCGTCGAAGCGGGCTGACGCGGCCGCGACCTCGCGCACCAGGGTCGCGCGGTCGACGAGCGGTTGCGACTGCCGGCTCGCATGGGCACCGATGCGGCTCTCCCGCGGGCGGCTGGCAAAATAGAGGTCGGCATCCTCCGGGGAGAGCCGGGTGACGGACCCGCGGGCGCGCACCTGACGACGGAGGCTCTTCCAGTGCAGCACGATGGCCGCCTGGGCATTCTCGGCGAGTTCCTCGCCCTTCGTGGACTGGTCGTTCGTAAAGAACGCGAATCCGCGCGCGTCGAAGGCTTTCAAGAGCATGATCCGGACATCCGGCAAGCCATCGGCTCCGCTCGTCGCGAGCGCCATCGCGTTGGGATCGTTCGCCTCGGATCGCGCCGCCTCGGCCATCCAGTCCTGGAAGAGCGACCAGGGTTCTTCCCGGAGCGTGAAGTCGTCAGATGCCGGACCGGTCGCCGGAATCGCCCCGGATCCTAGAGTTCGCATCGCCGGGTTTGCCGTCATGGCCGCCCTACCCTCCGCCGATCTTCCCGGCGACTTTGCCAAGTCTTCGGGCCTCGGCTTACGAATGCCGTCCCGTTCCCGGCGTTGATTCACGTCAAGGACGAGGCGCGGCGAGACCGGAGCGACGCTCGGGCCGGGCTCGGCTCGTCAGGCCCGCGACGGCATTGACTTCGTCGTCGCGCCGGGCGCGGCGATCCCGTGCCTCAAGTCATGAACCGCGCCCGAGGCATCGGCTCAGGCCTCGGCCAAGCCGTCCGATTTTTGGGCCGGCGGTCGACGCCCCATCTTCGGCGCCCCGATCGGGGCGGCAAGCTCGGCAGTTTGATCCTGATCAAGGATCGGACTGGGCGAGTCGCGTTCATGGACGCGTCTGCCAAGCTGGCCATCGCCACATATCCCTGGATCGAACCACGTCCATGTTCCGACAGATCATCCCTGCGGCCGTCGCACTCGGGCTCGTCACGAATCCTGCGAAATCCGCCGATCTTCCGACCTTCGCAGCTTCTCCCGAAGCGCCTCCGCTCGTCTCAAGCTGGTCTCCATGGCTCGTGCGGGTCCGCGCCCTCGGCGTCCTGCCGGATGCCGGCGCGCGTCTGGCGGCAGCGGGTGCGCCGATTGCCGGTGCCGGGGTGCGCATCACGGAATCGGCAATTCCCGAACTCGACATCTCCTACTTCTTCACCCGCAACATCGCTGCAGAGTTGATTCTCGGCGTGACGCGGCACGGCATCCAGGGCGCCGGTACTCTTGCAGGAACGCGCATCGGCAGTACTTGGATTCTGCCCCCGACCCTCACGCTGCAATATCACTTCGACGGCTTCGGTCCCTTGAAGCCCTACATTGGCGCAGGCGTGAACTACTCGATCTTCTTCGGCGAGCGGGAGCGCAGCGGCTTCACGGGCTTTCGCCTCTCGAACAGCTTTGCGCCCGCCCTCCAGGCTGGCTTCGATTACATGCTCGATGAGCACTGGGGCGTGAACGTCGACGTGAAGAAGCTCTTCCTGGACACCAAGGTCAAGCTGAATGCCGGCGTGATTCGAGGGCGTGTCGACATCGATCCTTGGATCGTCGGTGCCGGCATAACTTACAAGTTCTAGGCACCATCAGCGCTCCGTCTGCAAGGACGAACTGTGCGCCAGCCAGGATCTGGCTGCGCTGCGTGCCGCTGTCGTCAGAACCTGGTCCGCGGCGGCATCAAGGGCCGGTTGATCTCGATCAAAGCGGGCGGGAGGTCGCGTGCTAGGTTCGGCCCGCCGGGTCGAGACCCCGGCGCGACCGAGGCGATCTCGCCAACGTCGTTACCTCCCATCGACTCGGTCCCGCAGCCGTCAGGCAGGCGGGGCCACCTTCGAGGCAGTCTCCTGGCCGCATCGGCATGCCGCGCCCGGGATCGGGAAAAGCGGCGCGGGATCCGTTCCGCCGTCGCCCCGCCCCGGCGGGTCGCGGACAAACCCGCCAGCATGCTCGAGCCCAGATCCCGCATCAGCCTGCGGACGACCCTGGCGCGGGCTCCGCCGGCTCATGCGTCGGGTCCTCGGTTGCGCGTCAGCTCGCGGACGCCGTCACGGCTGCCCGCCCGCCGGCAGCGGGTCGGCAACCGGCCGGAACGCCGACACGACGGCGGAATCGGTATCGAGACGCCCCGCTCCGATCAGGTCGAGGCAGTAGGGGATCGCCGGCATCACGGCCAGCAACGAAATGCGGATCGCGGAAGGGCGCCCCGGGAGATTGACGATGAGGGCCCGGCCTCGGATGCCGGCCGTCTGGCGGGACAGAATGGCGGTCGGGACCTGCTCCAGGCTCCGCGCACGGAGCATTTCGCCGAAGCCCGGCATCATCCTCTCGCACGCCGCCTGTGTGCCCTCCGGCGTCAGGTCGCGCGGCGCAGGGCCGGTTCCCCCCGTCGTCAGGACGAGATCGCAGCGCTCCACGTCGACAAGCTCGACGATGGCATCGCGCACGCTCTCCACCCCGTCCGGGACGAGGCGAGAGACGGACTTCCAGGGCGAGAGCAGCATGGCTGCGAGTTCCCGGCGGATCGCAGGACCGCCTTCGTCGCTATAGAGACCGGCCGCGGCCCGATCCGATACGGTCAGGATGCCGATGCGTGCCGTGCCGGTGACGAGTCCGCTCACGCCTAACCCCCTGTGACGCTCATGTGCCGCGCGATGGCGGGGCCGGAGATCCGGTCGGCGACGAAGTCGTGGCCGCTCGGCTTGTGCGCGATGGCGTCGTCGATGGCGTCGTGGAGGAGTCCGTCGCCCTCGGAACCGCGGAGGGCGGCGCGCAGGTCGCGACCGGCCTCGTGCCCGAGGCAGGTGTAGAGCTGGCCGGCGCAGGTCACGCGAACCCGATTGCAGCCCTCGCAGAAAGTGTGGGTCAGCGGCGTGATGAAGCCGAGGCGGCCACCAGTCTCGGCCACGCGGACATAGCGCGCAGGACCGGCGGAGCGGTAGGCGAGCGGCTCCAGGGTCAGGGTGCGCGACAGGCGGTGGCGCACCACGTCGAGGGGCAGAAACCGCGCCGCGCGGTCATGCCCGGTCTCGCCGAGCGGCATGACTTCGATCAGGGTCAGGTCCATTCCCCGCCCATGGGCAAAGCGGACGAGATCGCCCAGCTCGTCCTCGTTGACGTCCCGCAGGGCGACGACGTTGAGCTTCACGGACAGGCCTGCGCTCTGTGCGGCGTCGAGACCATTCAGGACCTCGGCCAAGTCGCCCCTGCGGGTGATGGTACGGTACCGATCCGGGTCCAACGTATCGAGCGAGACGTTGATGCGCCGGACTCCGCAGGCTGCCAGATCCTGCGCCCGCTGCGCCAGCATCGTGCCGTTGGTCGTCAAGGTCAGCTCGTCCAGAGTTCCGGCATCCAGGTGCCGGCTCAAGCTACCCAGCAGAGCGGTCACGTCGCGGCGGACCAAGGGCTCGCCGCCCGTGAGGCGGATCCGGCGCACGCCGCGCGCGACGAAGGCGGAGCAGAGCCGGTCAAGCTCCTCCAGGGTCAGAAGGTCCCGCCGAGGCAGAAAGGTCATCTGCTCGGACATGCAGTACGTGCAGCGCAGGTCGCAGCGGTCCGTCACCGACACGCGCAAGTAGTTCACATGCCGGCCGTATCCATCGACCAGGGGCCGGCCGCGTCCCGAGAATGCCGGGCAGGTCATCGCAGGGACTCCGAAGGCGCCCTGGCGGCCCGGCCGCGCAGACGGGGACAAGTCAGTGGCCATGTTCGCATGTCTGGGATCTTTCCGGCGGCCTGAGAGCGAACTCGACCATGCGGCGCAGGCAAGCGAGGCCTGGCTCGGCCGATTGCCCCATGATTCCGAGCATTGTGATCCAGTCTTCGTCAGCCGCACCGTCGGAGAACAGCCGTACGGCACGGGCTGCGAACGCCCCCGGTGCCACGCCAGCCTGGCTGGACGCGTCTCGAACGCGCCCGAGCAGGACGAGGTCGTCCAGCTGAACCAGGGCCTCGGCGGCGACCGCTTCGTCGTCGAGGTGTGCGATGATGTCGCCGAGCAGCATGATTGGGCCTTCAATGGACGTTGAACGTGCCGGGGGTGGGCACCTCGATGCCCTCGATCTTCGCTTGGCCGAGGAGGCGCGCGACGTATTGAGCCTGTGCGCGGCGGCGTACGGCCTCCGACAAGTACTCGGCCACGCGCTGTCGGACGGCCTCAAACGGCACCGTGCCGCCCGCAACACGACGGTCGAGGCGGATGACGTGGAATCCGTACCGGGTCTCGACGGGCGCCGGCGAGAACTCGCCCGCCCGCATCGTGAGGAGCGCCCGCTCGAATTCCGGAGTGGTCTGCCCGGCCGTGATCTGGCCGAGGCTGCCGCCGAGCTTTCCCGATGGGCAGGCGGAATGGACGCGCGCGAGTTCGCCGAACGTGTCCGGCTCGACCCGCAGCATATCGAGGGCCATCAGGGCATTGAATCGTGCCAGCTCATAAGCGGTCGCATTGTCCTTCGTCGCAGCGAAGAGGATGTGCGAGGCTTGATAGATGTCGGAAGACCGGAAGCGGGCGAGATTGCGCTCGTAATAGCGCTGGCATTCCTGCTCCGTAGGCTCGGGGACGACCGCCTCGCGCTCGACGAGCGCGCGCATGTTGGCCTCCTCATCGGTCTCGAGGCGGCCTTCCGCGTCGACCGCAGGCTCGGCTTGGATGCCGAGCCGCCTGGCCTCCTGGGACAGCGCCTCGCGCAGGACGAGCGCGAGCGCGGCCGCTTTCCACGCCGCACCTGGCGTGGGCGCGGCGTGGTTTTGGACCTCGTGCGAGATCATCGCCCGGGAAATGGTCACGCCGTTGACCCGGATCGGCACCCTGGGTGCGGCAGGCACGGTGTGGAGCGAGCAGGCGGACATCGTTCGGTCCTCGGATGCGGGAGGGGGCGAGGCCCCGGAGAGGTCCCCGGGGCCTCGGCTCACTCGGCGGCTTGCGGAGCCCGCGCGGGCCGGAGGCCGTGGGCGGGAATGGGAAGCAACGCGGGCTGGCGAACGGCTTGCGGCTTCTTCGTGCGCACCACTTGGTAGCCGCGGCGGCCGAGGTACCAGACCGGTGCCGACCAGACGTGGACCAGTCGTGTGAACGGGAAGACGAGGAAGATGGTCATGCCGAGCACGAGGTGCAGCTTGAACACCGGGTTAACGTCGGCGACGAGATCCGCGACACCGGGCTTGAGCGTCAGCACACCCTGAGCCCAGTTCATGAACTTGACCATCTCGTGGCCGTCCATGTGGCCGAGCGATATCGGGATCGTCGAGAGCCCGAGGATCAGCTGTGCGTAGAGCATCAGCAGGATGGCTGTGTCAGAGAACGACGACGTGGCTCGAATACGCGGATCATAAAGGCGGCGGTGGACCAACAGGGTCAGGCCGACGAAGCAGGCCGTCCCGGCGACGCCGCCCGCCACGATGGCGAGCCCCTGCTTGAAACCATGGCCGATGCCCAGCGCATCGAAGACTGCGATGGGCGTCAGGAGCCCGACGAGGTGTCCGGCGAAGATGGCCAGGACGCCGACGTGGAACAGCACCGAGCCGAGCATGAGTTGCTTACGGCGCAGCAGCTGACTGGAACCGGTCTTCCAAGTGTACTGCTCGCGGTCGAAGCGGATCAGCGAACCGACCAGGAAAGTGGTCAAGCAGAGGTAGGGATACCAGCCAAACAGGATGTGATTGAGATCGATGGTCATGGCTCTCAATCCTCAGGCGCGGGAGGACAGGTGGGTGAAGACGGTGCGCGCGGGACGGACCTCGTCGACCGCGACCCCGGGGGCAGGACGCCGGGCCTGGCGTACCTTCGCGGTGAGGACGTCGACCCCGCATTCGGCGCCTGAGCCGAGGCCGAAGCGGACTTCCTCCTCCTCCCATGCGGCGTCGAGCGCCCGCAGGTCGGTCGGATCGTCACCGGCGTCCGGAACGACGGCGTCGAGGGCCTCGGCCGTCGGTTGCGCGGCGGCGATGGCAACGAGCGCCTCGAACACCGCCGCGTAGGCGGATTCCTTCTTGCGCAGGCGCTCGCCGAGGGCCGCGAATACGTGCGCCGGTTCCGACAGCAGGTGGCGCGCCTCGTCCTGCGGCCGCAGAGAGCAGAACTCCAGGAAGAGCGGGACGAAATCCGGAAGTTCGCCGCAATCGATCTCGAAGCCGGCCGTGGCATAGACCGAGCGCAAGTCGACCATCGCCTGCCCACGGTCGCGACTCTCGCCGTGCACGTGCTCGAACAGGTGCAGCGACAGCGAGCGGGTGCGGTCGAACAGCATCCCGTATCGCTCCTGCAGATCGTAGACGTCCTCGACGGAGAGCGCCGACAGCAGCGGCTCCAGCGCCTCAAGCTGCTCCGTCGCAACGACCGCCTCCTCGTGCAGGAGGTCGCGGATCTCGGGAACGGCCGAAGCCTGTGTGGATGAAGGGTAGGCGAGCAGGGCCGAGAGGGCCTTCAGCGTCTTCATGGTGGACCTCCTTCGCGCCGTCACGCCACTTCCATCGGAGTCTTGGCCCGGGCAGGCTTGGGCGCACCGAACAGGTTCGTCGCCGTCGTCCCGCCCGAGCAGCCGTTTCCGAAGGAGAAGCCGCAGGATCCGCGCAGATCGTAGGCATCCTCGATGCCCATCTCGCGGTGGCTGGTCGGGATCACGAACCGGTCCTCGTAATTCGCGATGGCCATGACCCGGTACATGTCCTCGATCTGGGCGCCGGTCAGCCCGACGCGCCTCGCGACCGCCTCGTCGAGAACGCCATCGATGGTTTTGGCGCGCATGTAGGCGCGCATCGCGAGCATGCGCTCCAGGCCGGTGACCACCGGCGCCTCCTTTCCCGCCGTCAGGAGGTTGACGAGGTATTTCACCGGGATGCGCAGGCTCTTCACGTCCGGCATCTCGCCGTCGAGACCGATCTTGCCGGCGGAGGCGGCCGACTGGATCGGCGAGAGCGGCGGCACGTACCAGACCATCGGCAGGGTCCGGTATTCGGGGTGGAGCGGGAACGCGATCTTCCACTCCATCGCCATCTTGTAGACCGGCGACCGTCGGGCGGCCTCGAGCCAAGCCTCGGCGATGCCGGCCTTACGCGCCTCGGCGATCACGTGCGGGTCCGCGGGATCGAGGAACACCCTGAGTTGCGCCTCGTAGAGATCCTCCTCGTCGCGCGTCGAAGCCGCCGACTCGATGCGGTCGGCGTCGTAGAGAACCACGCCCAGGTAGCGGATGCGGCCGACGCAGGTCTCCGAGCAGACCGTCGGCTGACCGGCCTCCAGACGCGGATAGCAAAGCGTGCATTTCTCGGACTTACCCGAAGACCAGTTGTAGTAGATCTTCTTGTAGGGGCAGCCTGAGACGCACATGCGCCAGCCGCGGCACTTGTCCTGGTCGATCAGGACGACGCCATCCTCCTCGCGCTTGTAGATCGCGCCCGAGGGGCAGGAGGCGACGCAGGCCGGGTTGAGGCAATGCTCGCACAACCGCGGCAGGTACATCATGAAGGTGTTCTCGAACTGGCCGTAGATCTCCTCCTCGACCCCTTCGAAGTTCTTGTCCTGGCGGCGCTTGGCGAACTCGCCGCCCAGGATCTCCTCCCAATTCGGGCCCCACTCGATCTTCTCCATGCGCGCGCCGGTGATCTTCGAGCGGGGACGGGCGGTGGGGAAGGCCTGGACCTCGGGCGCTCTCTGCAAATGCTGATAGTCGAAATCAAACGGCTCGTAATAATCGTCGATTTCCGGCAAATCCGGATTGGCGAAGATGTTGGCGAGGATGCGCCACTTCGCGCCGATCCGCGGCTCGATCTTTCCGTTCTGGCGGCGGGTCCATCCGCCCTTCCACTTGTCCTGGTTTTCCCAATCCTTGGGGTAGCCGATGCCCGGCTTCGTCTCGACATTGTTGAACCAGGCGTATTCGACCCCCTCGCGGTTGGTCCAGACGTTCTTGCAAGTCACCGAACAGGTGTGGCAACCGATGCACTTGTCGAGGTTGAGAACCATCGCGATCTGAGCGCGGACTTTCATGACAGGGTCCTCTTGGCTGCCGTTGGTCACGGCGCCAATCATTGGGACGGATACCCGCGGGACCGGCCGCGGGACATTCGGGATGGTCCCCTAAGGGAGATGCCGGAGGCGTCGGCGATTGCCGGGCCTGTGCCGGGACCGCTACTCCGCAGCCTGGAGGGCGGGCCGATCCGCCTCCGCGCCGCCGTCCAGCGGCCCATCGAGCCAATCGACCTTGGCCATCTTCCGGATGACCACGAACTCGTCTCGGTTCGCGCCCACAGTCCCGTAATAGTTGAAGCCGTAGGAGAGCTGCGCGTAGCCGCCGATCATGTGCGTCGGCTTCAGCACGACCCGGGTCACCGAGTTATGGATGCCGCCGCGCTGGCCCGTGATGCCGGAGCCCGGCGTGTTCACGATCTTCTCCTGCGCATGATACATCATGCACATGCCGTCCTTGACGCGCTGGGAGACCACCGCGCGGGCCGAGATCGCGCCGTTGACGTTGTAGACGTCGATCCAGTCGTTGTCGGCGATGTCGGCCCGGCGGGCGTCGTTCTCGCTGATCCAGACCACGGGCCCGCCGCGGTTGAGTGTCAGCATCAGCAGGTTGTCCGAGTAGGTGGAGTGGATGCCCCACTTCTGGTGCGGGGTAATGAAGTTCAGCACCACCTCGGGGTTGCCGTTGTCGACACGGCCCTGGATCGGCTTGATCGTCTTCAGGTCGACCGGCGGCCGGTAGACGCAGAACCCCTCGCCGAAGGCCCGCATCCACAGATGGTCCTGGTAGAGCTGCTGGCGCCCGGTCAGCGTCCGCCACGGGATCAGCTCGTGGACGTTCGTGTAGCAGGCGTTGTAGCAGACCTTCTCGGACTCGAGCCCCGACCAGATCGGCGACGAGATGATCTTGCGCGGCTGCGCGACCACGTCGCGGAAGCGAATCTTCTCGTCTTCCTTCGGCAGGGCGAGGTGGGCGTGCTCGCGCCCCGTGGCCTTGCTTAAACTCTCCCAGGCTTTGACGGCGACCTCGCCATTCGTCTCCGGCGCCAGCATGAGGAGCACCTCGCAGGCGTCGATCGCCGTGTCGATGCGCGGCAGGCCCTTGGTCGGGCCCTCCTCGGCCACGACTCCGTTGAGTTCCTTCAGGAGCTCAACCTCGTGCTCCGTGTTCCAGCCCATGCCCTTGCCGCCGTTGCCGATCTTGGTCATCAGCGGCCCGAGCGACGTGAAGCGCTTGAACAGGTTGGGATAGTCGCGCTCGACCACCGTGACCGACGGCATGGTCTTGCCGGGAACGGGCTCGACGGCGCCGGTCTTCCAGTCCTTCACGTCGAAGGCTTGCGCGATCTCGGCCGGGGTGTCGTGCAGGATGGGCGTCAGCACCACGTCCGTCTCGACCCCGAGCACCTCCGGGGCGACACGCGAGAACGTCTCGGCGAGGCCCTTGTAGATGTTCCAGTCGGAGCGGGCCTCCCACACGGGGTCCACCGCCGCCGAGAGCGGGTGTATGAACGGGTGCATGTCGGAGGTGTTGAGGTCGTCCTTCTCGTACCAGGTCGCAGTCGGCAGCACGATGTCCGAGTAGACGCAGGTCGTCGACATGCGGAAGTCGAGGGTGACCAGGAGGTCGAGCTTTCCTTCCGGCGCCTGCTCGTGCCAGACGACCTCGTCCGGCTTGCGGCGTCCCTCTTCGCCGAGATCCTTGCCGAGCACCCCGTGGGACGTGCCGAGCAGGTGCTTGAGGAAGTATTCGTGCCCCTTCCCCGACGAGCCGAGCAGGTTCGAGCGCCAGACGAACAGGTTGCGCGGCCAGTTCTTCGGGTTGTCGGGATCCTCGCACGACATCCTGAGGGCGCCGGACTTGAGGCCTTGCGCCACGTAATCCCTCGGATCCAGGCCCGCGGCGGCGGCCTCAGCGGCGATGCCGAGCGGGTTCTGCTCCAACTGGGGCGCCGAGGGCAGCCAGCCCATGCGCTCGGCCCGGACATTGTAGTCGATCATGGCCCCGTCCCAGGGCCCGGCCGGGGCCGTCGGGGAGAGGATCTCCTTCACGTCGAGGGTCTCGTAGCGCCACTGGTCCGTGTGGGCGTAGAAGGCCGAGGTCGAGTTCTGCTGGCGCGACGGGCGGCCCCAATCGAGGCCGAAGGCGAGCGGCGCCCAGCCGGTCTGGGGCCGCAGCTTCTCCTGGCCGACATAATGTGACCAGCCGCCACCGGACTTGCCCACGCAGCCGCACATGACCAGCATGTTGATCGCGCTGCGATAGTTCATGTCCATATGATACCAATGGTTCATCGCAGCGCCGATGATGATCATCGAACGGCCATCGGTCTTCTCGGCGTTCCGGGCGAATTCCCGCGCCACGGTGACGATCTGGTCTCGCGGAACCCCGGTGATCCTTTCCGCCCAGGCCGGGGTGTAGGGCTCGTCAGCATCGAAGGAGGTGGCGACGTTGCCGCCACCGAAGCCGCGATCGAGGCCGTAATTGGCCAGGAACAGGTCGTACACGGTGGCGACCAGCGCCTCGCCCTCGGTCGTGGCGAGCCGCTTCACGGGGACGCGGCGCTCGATCACGCTGGCATGGTCGCTGCTGGCGAAATGGTCGTGGACGATATTGCCGAAATACGGGAAGGCGACGTCCTCGAAACCGTCCTCGGCACCGGCGAGCGACAGGCGCAGGTCGACCTCACCGCCGTCGGAGCGCTTGGCCTCCAGGTTCCACCTTCCGGTCTCGCCCCAGCGGAAGCCGACCGAGCCGAGCGGCGCGACGAGGTCGCCCGTCGTCTCGTCGTAGGCGAGGGTCTTCCACTCGGGATTGTTCGCCTCGCCCAGTGTGCCGTCGAGGTCGGAGGCGCGCAGGAAGCGCTCAGGCACCAGCCGGCCGTCCTGACGCACGAGGCGCACCAGCATCGGCATGTCGGTGTAGCGCTTGACGTAGTCCACGAAAAACGGGACCTGCCGGTCGACGTGGAACTCGCGCAGGATCACATGGCCCATGGCCATGCCGAGGGCGGCATCCGTCCCCTGCTTCACCGACACCCACATGTCGGCGAACTTCGCGGCTTCCGAGTAATCGGGACAGATCACGACGCTCTTGGCGCCGCGGTAGCGGACCTCGGTGTAGAAGTGGGCGTCCGGCGTGCGGGTCTGCGGAACGTTCGAGCCCCACAGGATCAGGAAGCCGGAATTGTACCAATCGGCGCTCTCCGGGACGTCGGTTTGCTCGCCCCAGGTCTGCGGTGAGGCCGGCGGCAGGTCGCAGTACCAGTCGTAGAACGACATGCAGACGCCGCCGAGTAATGACAGGTAGCGGGCGCCGGCCGCGTAGGAGACCATCGACATCGCCGGGATCGGGGAAAAGCCGAAGACGCGGTCCGGACCGTGGGTCTTGACCGTGTAGGCATTGGCGGCCGCGATGATCTCGTTGACCTCGTCCCAGGTCGCCCGCACGAAGCCGCCGTGGCCGCGCACGGCGGTGTAGGCCCTGCGCCGCTCGGGATTCTCGACGATGTGCGCCCAGGCCGCCACCGGGGTCATCATGACCCGGGCCTCACGCCAGAGCTTGAGCAGGCGCGAGCGGACGAGCGGGTACTTCACGCGGTTGGCCGAGTAGAGGTACCATGAATAGCTGGCGCCACGGGCACAGCCGCGCGGCTCGTGGTTCGGGAGTTCGGGCCGCGTGCGGGGATAGTCGGTCTGCTGGGTCTCCCAGGTGACGATCCCGCCCTTGACGTAGACCTTCCACGAGCAGGAGCCGGTGCAGTTCACGCCGTGGGTCGAGCGAACGATCTTGTCGTGCTGCCAGCGCTTCCGGTAGCCGTCCTCCCAGGAGCGATCCTCGGCCGTGACGATGCCGTGCCCGCCTGAGAACGTGTCGACGTTCTTGCGGAGAAAGGTCAGCCGGTCGAGGAAGTGCGACATCGCCCTGGACTCTCTTGATCGACCGCGGCGAGGACGGCCCACCTCGGACCACGGCTCGCCTGCGGATCGCTTTCAAATGCTTCCAAGGAACAGTGTCGGAGGCCGCAAGGCCGAGCTTTGATCTGGGTCAAACGGAGCGTTGATCGCTGTCGGCCGGACTTTCCCAAGCAAACGGCCGGCGGAGGCGTGAACCTCCGCCGGCCGTGAATGGCCCGGTCATTTGGGCTCGGCTGCGCCCGTCGCCCTGTTCAGCAGGGGGTGGCCGCCCCGCGGCGGGCATACATCCACCAGTTCACGACGACGTTGACTGCGAAGAACAGTGCGAGACCGTAGAAGATGACGTTCGGGCCGCCGAACGCTGCGAATGCCCAGGCGAACAGCATGCCGAACGCGAAGGGCCCATAGGCCGCGACCGCGCCGGTGAACCCGATCACGCCACCCGCCTGCCGCGGCGGGAAGATCATCGGCATCTGCTTGAAGGTCGAGGCGTTGCCGATTCCCGCGAAGGCGAACAGGCCGAGCATGGCGCCGACGAAGTAGGGGAAGCTCTCCATCGAGGTCGGAGCGGTGAAGAGTGGCACGAGGGCGGCGCAGGCCACCATGCCGATACCGGCGACCAGGGTGACCTTGGCACCCCCGAAGCGGTCCGAGATCGGACCGGCCACCACGCGCAGGAGCGAGCCGACCAGCGGGCCGAGGAACGCGTAGGTGAGCGGTTCCGGAGCGCCCGGCAGGGTGCCGTAGCACTGCTTGATCAGCAGCGGGAACGTGCCGGCGAGCCCGGAAAACGCGCCGAAGGTCATGATGTAGAGCGAGGTCATCGCCCAGGTGTGGCGGGAGCGGAAGATGTCCAACTGCTCGCGCATGTTGGCCTTTACCGGCACGCTGCGCAGCCCGATCCATGCGGCGAGGGCGAACAGCACGATGAACGGGATATAGACCGCGGCGGCGTTGTGCAGCCAGACTTGGCGCGCGAGGGCGCCCTTGGTCATGGTCTGCGACTCTCCCAGCAGCGTTCCGCCGGCCAACGCGAAGCCGATGACCCACGGCGTGAGGAACTGGACGACGGAGACGCCGAAGTTGCCGATGCCGGCCTGCACCGCCAGGGCCGTGCCCTGCAGCCGTTTGGGGAAGAACAGGCTGGTGGATGGCATGAACGACGAGAAATTGCCGCCGCCGAGCCCGGCCAGGAACGCCAGAACCAGGAGCGCCCAGAAGGGGGTCGTCGGATCCTGGACGGCGTAGAACCAGCCGATCGCGGGCAGAAGCAGCGACAGGCTCGACAGGGTGACGACATGGCGCGTGCCGAACATCGGCGTCAGGAACATGTGCACGAGCCGGAGCGTGCCCCCCGCAAGGCCCGGCATGGCGGCGAGCCAGAAGAGCTGGCCGGTGGTGAGCTTGAACCCGACCGCCGGGAGCGCGACGACGAGCGCCGAGACCATGAACCAGACGATGAACGACATGGTCAGATTGGCGGTGGTGACCCCGAGGGTGCGCCAGGCGAGACGGCTGCCCTCCTCGGCCCAGAAGACCGGGTTCTCGGGCTCCCAGCGCGAGAGCCAGGTGCCGCCCTGCCGTCGGGCGGGGGACAAGGTTTGCGTGCCGGCGGTCATGGCCGTTGCCTTTATGTGCGGAGGATGGAGCCGGGGACGGGCCCCGGCCGGGACGTTCACTCGGCGGGGACGCCGACGGGGGGCCGAAGCCCGACGACCGTGTCGGTCCGGCCCGCGCGCAGCCGCTCGACTTCGGCCCGAAGGGTTTCGAGTTCCGGCAGATCCTTCGGCAGGCGGAGTTCGGGATGGGCCCGCTTCTCGAGGGCGCGCACCGCCGCATGCATCCAGAGGCTGCTCACCGCCACGATGACGAAGAGGAGCATGAAGCAGGAGGTCCAGATCCCGATCAGGTCGTTCAGGAAGCCGAAGGCGATGGGCAGGACGAAGCCGCCCAGGCCGCCGATCAGCCCGACCACGCCGCCCACCGCACCGACTCGGTCGGGATAGTAGACCGGGATGTGCTTGAACACGGCGGCCTTGCCCAGGCTCATGAAGAAGCCGAGGCCGAAGGTAAGGACCGTGAAGGCCACGGGGCCGAGCGCGAGGTCGAAGGCGATCGGCCCGCGGATGCCGCTGACCACGTAGTGGGTGGCCGGGTACGCCAGCAGGAAGGTGCAGGCACAGGAACCCAGGAAGGTCCAGTACATGACCTTGCGGGCGCCATGACGGTCCGACAGGCTGCCGCCGAGGATGCGGAAGAGCGAGCCGGGAATCGAATACGCGGCGGCGAGCCAGCCCGCCGTGACGATGTCAAGCCCGTAGAGACCCGTGTAGTAGCGCGGCAGCCAGAGCGCGAGCGCGACGAAGCCGCCAAAGACGAAGAAGTAGTAAAGCGCGAAGCGCCACACCTGCAAGTTGGCGAGCGGCGCCAGCATGGCCGACAGCGGCTCCGGCTTCACGCCGGACCGACGCCGTTCGGCGAGATCCGGATCGTCTTTGGTGCCGAAGTAGAAGATCAGCGCCATCACGACCAAGCCCATGGCCCAGATCTGCGCAACGGCCTTCCAGCCGAACGCGACCATGACCAGAGGCGCGAGGAACTTCGTCACCGCGGCGCCGACGTTGCCGGCACCGAAAATGCCGAGCGCGGTTCCCTGCTTCTCCTTCGGGAACCACTTGGAGACGTAGGTCACGCCGACGGAGAAGACGCCGCCGGCCAAGCCTACGCCGAGTGCCGCCAGCAGGAACGTCCTGTAGTCATAGGCGTAGGTGAGCAGATAGGTGGCGAGCGCCGCCAGCAGCATCGTCGTGACGGCAACAAGACGGCCGCCGTATTGATCCGCCCATATTCCCAGGATCAGGCGAATCAGAGAGCCGGTCAGGATCGGCGTTCCAATCAGCAGACCGAACTGGGCGTCGCTCAGCGCCAAATCCTTCTTGATCTGGACGCCAATGATGGAAAAGATCGTCCAGACGGCAAAGCAGGTCGTGAAGGCCGACGTCGATAGCCAGAGTGCGCGGCTCTGGTCTGTGCTCGCGGCGATGGTGCGTCCTCGCATGGCGGCGGCTTTCCCCGGTTGCCCGGCCCTGGCGTGGATGGTCAAGGTTGCCGGGACCGTATTGAGCGAGGACAAAGTCGGATTTGATTCAGGTCAAAGGCCGTCCCTCGAAGCTGCGCCGCGGGTCGGTTCGAGGTGGCCCATCTGGGGCGGACACGGGCCCGTCGGCGCCGCGCCGACGGCCGAGACCGCTTTATCGGTCACGCGCTGGGTCTCACCGAACCGCCCGGTGATCACGGCTGCGGCCTTGGCCGTTTGACGCGCAGGTTCCTTCAGGCGCTTGACCTGAATCAAAGGCGGACGTCGCCACCCTCCATATGACGTCGAGGTAGTATGAAACCGATCCCTGCCCCACGCGCAGAGTCGACTTGCGAACCCCAGACAGGGCGCGGGGGCGATCCCATGGCGCGATCGCCGATGCTGTTCCAGCAAACGCTGGAACACGCCGTCCCGGCAGGCACGATGCTCTTCGAACAGGGTGAGATTCCGAGCTTCCAGTTCGTCGTCGTCTCGGGCTCCGTTCAACTTTTCGGACGCTCGCAGGACGGTCGCGAGGTGCTCATCGAGGTTGTCAGAGCCCCGGATCTGCTCATTCCCGCTGCGGTCATGAACAACTCGCCGTACCTGATGCAGGGGCGCGTTCCGGAGCCGACGCGCTTCCTTCTCATACCGGCAGATGCGTTCCGTGATGCGGTCGACCAGGATCGGCAACTCGCAAACGCCGTTCTTGCAACAATCGCCGAGCAGTTCCGCCGGATGGTGCGCCAGACCAAAAACCTGAAGCTGCGCTCCGCGGCCGAACGCGTAGGCTGCTACATCCTCGTCCTTTCGGAACGACAGGGCACACCGGACCGCGCGATCCTGCCCTACGAGAAGCATATGATCGCTTCCGAACTCGGCATGACGCGGGAATCGTTCTCGCGAGCTTTGAAAGCCCTGGCGAAGGCCGGAATTGTGGTGACAGGCCAGGAGGTCGTCATCCACGATCGCGCGCGGCTCGCCGCGATCGCCCTGCCGGATCCCATGATCGATCCGCCCTATCCCGACGAGAACGGGCCCCGGATGTCGGCTCTGATAGAGCGGCTGAGAGGGAAGGACATCCTGACGGTCTGAGACTGCCGGTGGAAGCCTGCCGGGAGCCTGACCATACGGCTGTTGTCATTGATCACATTGCACCCGCCTCGCTCGCGTACACCGCCGCTTTTCGTTCGATGAAGACGCGTGCACTCGGGACAGGTTCATAGGGAGACCAGGTGGCGGCTCTGGGCTCTGGTTGCCTTCGAACGGAGCATCCTCCGCTTCCCGACGCATGCGGGCCGCGATGACGGCTGGGCACACGTTCGGTTATTGCAATCGGAATCGGCCACGTCTTCCGTCCCTGTGAGTGCTGGCGAAGCAGAGCAAGCTATGGGACGCGCGGCAGCCGAGCGCGCCGAGCCGTCCGGATCATCGCGGAGGGCGCTCGTCGGTCGAGCAGCAGGCAATCGGGCACGGGATCCAGCACACAAGTGTAGGAACCGCGCTGGACCGTAATCGGCCTGTCATTCAACGTCTCGATCGGCGACCGCGACAATGGACCGAACGGCACCGCCGCGATCATCGTGCCGCTGCCGACCCACGGCTGAACAGACGCGCAGACAGCTCGCTTCAGCCACGCTTTGCAGAAATCTCGGTCCGGCGGATCTCGCCGTCTTGAAGTCCGAGCGCAGCAGGGGTCCCGAACCAACCCCTGCGGACACGGCACCCGATCTGTCGTCTTGGGTCACATCGTATCAAACCCTAAAGCCAAGCAGCGTTCTTTGCGCTGGATCAAGGTTGTAGCTGCGCGCTTCCAGCAGGTTCCGTCGTAGATCTCGCCGCCGGCCCGAAGGACCGCTCATGTCGATCGCCAGCATCATGGTCTCTCTTGACCTTGCAGAGGCCGCCTCCAGCCGCGTTCGCGTGGCGGCCAGCCTCGCCGAACGCTTCCAAGCGACGCTCACGGGCATTGCGGCCGGCAAGGTTGCGGTCCCCGCCCTCTTCGGCGACATCGCGGTCGAGCAGTCGGTTTACGACGAAGACACCGCGCGGCTGTGCGCGGAGCTTGCGAGCGCGAAGGCGGTCTTCGAACGCGGTGCAGACCGCGCGCCACGGACCGGATGGCGGCAGGCGGATGCACTCCCGGAGGCCTTTCTGGTCAGCCAAGCACGGGGCGCCGATCTCATCATCGTCGGTCGTGGTCCCGGCGGAGGCGTCGCGGATCGGTTTGCGGCGGCTCCCGACGCCGTCTTGATGCAGGCCGGACGGCCGATCCTGCTGGTCCCGCCGGACGTCGAGCGGTTGAAAGCCGCTCGCATCGTGGTGGCCTGGAAGGATTGCATGGAGGCACGCCGTGCGGTCACCGCCGCCCTGCCCTTCGTGGACTCGGCGGATCAAGTCTTCGTCGTGAGTGGCGGCAGCGACGCCCGCCTCCAAGGTGCGGAGGATGTCGCCGAGTTGCTGGCCCGGCACGGCGCGCATGTCACGACGCATCTGATCAATGCGGCTACCGGCGATATTGCTGACGAGATCCTGCGCTTCGCCAATCATCAGGATGCGGACCTGATCGTCATGGGTGGGTACGGCCATTCCCAGCTTCGCGAACGGCTGCTCGGTGGCATGACCCGCGACATGCTGCGGCGATCGCCGCTTTGCTGCCTGATGGCCCATTGAAGCGCGTCGCGAGAGCGGCGGACCGATCGATCCCGGTCACGGTCGGCAGGTCACGCGAGTTGCCTGCGGAGTGTTCGGGATCGTCGATGCCGACCGACGCGAATCGAACCCGCGCAACAAGGATCCGGAGGCTGCGAAATTGGCGCTGATCGTTACCGTCCGCCCGAATTTCGGCGCAACACCGTTGCGAAGCCGCACACTTGCGTGGCCGGTCTCGTGAATGCGATGACCCGTCTGGAACGGACCCTCAACGCCGCGCGCGCGTTCACGTCAGCTCGCCGCCAAGCGTTCGAGCCGGGCCGCATCGAGCAAACGCACGCCGCCCGGAACAAGCAGGATGCTGTGGGCCCGGTCGAGCCGCGACAACATGCGGCTGACGGTTTCGATGGTCAGCCCGAGGTAATCTGCCATGTCCTGACGGCCCATCGGCAACTCGACGGTGACGGAGTTGTGCCCGATGCGCGCGAACCGATCCCGCAGGGACAGGAGGAAGGATGCAACCTTCTCCTCCGCCGTCCGCCGTCCCAGCAGCAGCATCTGGTCCTGGGCGAGCGTCAGCTCGTACCGGACGCGGGCGTGGAGGCTCTTCAACAGATGCGGCTTCGCCTCGGTGATGGCGGCGAAGTCCTCGCGACCGAAGCGGCAGGTTTTGACTTGGCCGAGCGCCTCCGCAGAGACCGAGTGGCGTTCCTGCAGAGCCAATCCCAAGAAATCTCCCGGCAGAGCGAAGCCCATGACCTGCCGCCTGCCATCGGGCAGCAGTCGCGTGAGCCTCAGGCATCCCTCGATGACGTTGAAGACGGCGCTTGCCGGCTCGTCCTGGCCGAAGAGGGTTTGGCCCTTGTCGAGCGTCAGATGCTGGCTGAGTCCTTCCAGCTGCTCCAGTTCGACCAGGGAAAGCACGGAGCACACGCTGATCGGGCGCACTTTGCAGTCGCCACATCCATTGTCCGAACGCCTGTGATGGCAGACATGCGCGTTTCTCTCGCACGCCCCGGTGTCAACCAGCATGTCGACTCCTCGCGAAATCGGGACGCATCTCCGGGCATATCCCGTCGTCCCGGCCCGTCCGCAAAATGGATCGAGGCTGCTGCCGTGCATTGATCCAACGCAAAGGGCCCGACTCCGCTCATCAACGGGCCCGCGTTTGAATCCGGATCGAGCCGGCCAGTCAGGTGAACTGACCCGCCTCGACCTGCAGGCAGATGTCCCGAAGTTCCGTCGACACCACGCGTGCTTGCCGGAGAGGCTACCCGGCCGACGGTCTCATTGTTTTCAGCATCCTCCTGCCGTGGCGAAGCGAGGGGTGTCGGAGCCACGCGAAGGGGCGGACCAGCTCGGCTGGTTGTTTCACACCTTGGATGGTTTGGAGCGCGATCCCGGCAGTCCGTGCGGCCGCAAAACCATCGCTTCAGCGACATCGATCAGCGAGCACCTCACCATCCGGCATGACCATCGCTCATCCCAAAACTTCGAGACTATTTATCGCCCTACCATCAGATCCAAATATTCTTGTTCGACATATTGCGGCGTATCGCGACCGTCGGCCGACGGGTCACTCAGGTGCCGCGTCGGGCTCGTCGGCAGCCATGCCCTTCAGAAGCGCAGCTGCATCCGGGCTGTTCCGGCATGCGAGACGAAGTGGTCTCCGACCTGGCCCTGATACTCACCGGTGACCTCGATGCCGCCGCCGAGGCTGATCTGGAAGCCCAGGCCCATCTCACCGAGGCGATCGGGGATCGCCGATTCCGTGGCGAACAAGCCGAGCGCACCGGTGCCCTGGAAACTCGCCTTGCCGGTGAAATGGTCGTCCGAGAGGAGCGTCACGCCGAAGGTGCCGTAGGGCCGGATCCAGCGGCCCTCGTCGAGGTCGATCCGGCCGCCGATCTCCAGCATCGGGCTGAACGCCACCAGCGTCTTGGCAACCGGCCGCATGTCGAGGTTGAAACCGGGGGCGCCGGTCTCTGAATAGGCGGGGCTGTAGCTGTAGAGCAGGTCCAGATCCGCGTAGGGCTTGAGGTACCAGTCCCCGAACAGAACCTGATAGCTGGCTCTCATCCGGCCGCCCGCGGTGAGAATTCCGGACTTGCTGCGCGCCGTTGCGGTCGCGCCGCCAAAGTCGATCAGGCGCTTGTTGTCGGCCCAGGAATAGCCGAGGTTGGCGGATGCCGCGAAGAGCCAGGGGCCGATCTGGTGCTTGAGCGCCGCTGAGACATCGGCGGCATCGCTGGTCGTCCCGGTGATCCGGTCGGGGTCGCTCTGGAGGGCGCGGGTATAGGCTCCGGTGAGGCCGAAGAACCAGTCCGGCGCGAACTCGGTCTGCAGTCCGCTCTGGTAGCTGAGGGCGGTCTGACGGTAGCCGCCATCATCCGCGGTCGCCGACTGGGTCGTGCGAGCGCTGGTGATCCGACCCCAGACGCACTCGCCCTCGCGGAGGAGCGTGCCGGTGCCGGTGAAGGCCGGACAACTCATGGCGCGCTGGAGGCCCTTTCGGGTGTCGAGCGTCCGGTCGGTCAGGATGTCCTGGTTGGATTCAGGCTTCAACTCGTCCAGGGCAGCCGCATAGGCCTTCTGGCTGTCGACCGAGAGGAAGCGCGCGTAGAGGGTGCCCAGCTTGGTGGTGTTCCCGTCCCAGGCATCCTGCAGGCCCTGCGCGACGTTGCGTTGATCCGAGGTGAGCGTCACGCCCACCGGCGCCGTGAAATGGGCCTGCGGCACCAGAGCGATGCTGTCCCCTGTCGCGACGATCGACCAGGAAATCGGGATCGCCCCCGAATGGATGCTGCCCCCGGTGGCGACGGCGCTGGCATTCACGACCTGACCGGCTCTGAGGAAAGTGTAGCGGCCGGGCGAGAGGCCGTCGATCAAATGCGGCTCGATCACGCCCTTCAGCGAGGCGGTGCCGGTGACGGTCAGCAGATCGTTGCGCAGGGCGGAGTCTGGCGCCAGGGGTGCGATGTCGACGAGCAGACGGCCATATTCCGTCTGCTCGAAATTGCCGGTCACCGTCGCGCGCGCAACGGTGCCGACGCCGCCGATGTCGAGGATGGCGCTGTTGCGCAGGCGGCCGCCGGCTCCCAGCGCGACCACGCCTTCGGGCCCGGTACGCAGGATCGCCGACGTCGAACCGGCGTTGTAGGGACCACCGTTGTTGAAGACGACGCTTCCCGTCTGGCCGCCAGTCAGGTCCACGTCGCCGACCACGGTCCCATGGTTGTTGATCTCGCCGGCCGTGAACGCACCGACGATGGCACGACCGGAGGCCGCGCTGACCACGGCGCGCGCATCGATATCGATCGTGTTGTAGCGTCCCCCGTCGATGCGGATCGCCGCTCCGGTGCCGCTGCCGCCTGTGACAAGGCCGTTCACCCGGACGGTGATCGTGCCGCCCCGCTCCCGGTCGGGCTCGAGGCTGCCGTCGGTGCGCTGGACTCCGGACTGGGCGAAGATCGCGTTCGCGTCGAGACCTGAGGCGATGATCGATCCGGACGACTCGATGGTGATGTCACCGCCTTTGCCCGTGGAGCCGAGGCGGCTCTGGCCTGAAGCGGCAGTGGCTGCGGCGGCCGGATCGAGGAGCAGGCCGCCGCCTGCGCCGAGGCTCTGGGCCAGGATTCCATGGGATTGGGTGCCCGTCGTGCGGATCGCCGCGCCGTCGTCCAGCGTCACGCGGATGGCCCCGCCATCGCCGTTTGACCCGTCGCGAAGCACATAGGGGACGGCGTAGCCCATCACCTGATGCGCACCACCGTATCCGCCACCGCCGCCGATGGATTGCAGCAACAGAGCCGGCGCCGCGTCGCCTGCGGTGAAGACTTGCGCGCCCGCGGTCAGGCTCACTGTGACCGGGCCGCCATTCCCTGAAGCGCCGCCGGCGCCACCGATCCCGAACGTATATCGGTGGCCGCCCGGCCCGGCTGCAACGGAGGCGAGTCCGCCGCCGCCGCCGATGCTCTGGGCCAGCATGCCCACGGCCCCGAACCCGGTCGTCGTGATCGAACCGGATTGCACGATTGTCACGTCGCCGCCATTGCCCGCCATGCGTCCGGAGCCGCCGAGCGTCAGGCTGCCGGATTTCTTCGACACACCGGTCGGATCCTCAGGAGGAGCGATCCGCTCGATATCGAGTGCGCCCAGCAGGGCGTCCGCCAACGCCTGGGCGTCGCTCTTGGTATCCTTCTTGGCCTGCCCCGTCCCGGCGGCCGCACCCCCGTCCTGCGCGGAGGGCGAGGCGGGCTCGGCCTCGGCCATGGCGGCCGACGGCGCGGAGAAGCTTCCCCCGCCGCCGCCGATGCTCTGCGCGACCACGGCATGCGCCTCGGTGCCCGTGGTGGTCACCGTTCCGCGGTTCTCGACCCGAACCGATCCGCCATTCGCCCCAGCCCCCCCGGACCCGCCGACGGTCAGGTTCAGGGTCAGGCCCTTGTTCGTGTCGCTGCTGGCGATGGTGGCGGCGACCCCGTTGCCGCCGCCGCCGCCGATGCTCTGCGCGTACAGGCCGTAGGCGGCATCCTCCACGGTCGCGACGCTGCCGGTGTTCTGGATCTCGACCGCGCCGCCGGTATTGCCGCTGCCGCCCACGCCGCCGAGCGTCGCCGACAAGTTGGTCCGGTTGGTCGCCTCCGCGAAGGCGAGGCCCCCCTGGCCGCCGCCGCCGCCAATGCTCTGCGCCATGATGCCGTGCGAGCCGATGCCCCGCGTCGTGATGGTGCCGGCATTCTCGATGGTGACGGTGCCGCCGCTCCCGCCCTGAGCCCCGTCGCCGCCGAGCGCCAGGGTCGCCGAGACGTCCGGCAGCTTGGCGGCGCCCTTCTTCTGCGCGTCGAGATAGCTCGAGACGCTGCCGCTGTAGGATTTGAGCGCCTTGCCGAAATCCGAATTCTTGAGCTTGTCGGCCAGATTCTTGTACGTATCGCTGCTCTTGATGTCCTTCACGAATTGATCAAGAGCTTGCTTGTCTTCCTTGTTACTCTTGTCCTTCGCCCACTTCTCGTATTCGGCGGCACCGATCGTATCCTTGATCTGGCGCCATATCGTGCCGATCGTGTCGGGGTCGGTATCGTCGCGCGCCGCGATGCTGCCGCCCATGCCGCCGCCGCCGCCGATGCTCTGGGCGACGATGCCGTGCGATCCGTCGCCCCCGGTCTTGATCACGCCGGCGGCGGCATTGGACACGGCCACGTTCCCGCCGCTGCCGCCGACGCCCCCTGTTCCGCCGAGCGTGAGGCTGACGGCGAGCTTGCCCACGGCCGATCCGGACACGTTGCCACCATTGCCGCCGCCGCCGCCGATGCTCTGCGCCTCGATGCCGTGGGCATTCGATCCGCCGGTTGTGATCGCGCCCCGGTTCGTGACCGTGACCAGGCCGCCGCGGTTGCCGTTGCCCGTCCCGCCCCCGATCGTCTCCGTGACCGCGAGCGAGTCGGCGATTGGCAGCTTGCCGATGAGGCCGTTCAGGGTCTTGTCGAAGGAGAAACCAGTGGCCGCGAGGGTTGAGGCATTGCCGCCGTTGCCGCCGCCGCCGCCGACGCTCTGGGCGAGGATGGCGGCGGCATAGGCGCCCCCCGTGGTGATGCTGCCGGCCTGCGAGACCGTCACCGCGCCGCCGACCCCGCCGCCGCCCGCGGTCCCGCCGATACCCCGCGACACGGTGATATTCTGGCGCAGGCTCACGCTGTTGCTGGTCGCGGTGGCGCCGCCACCATTGCCGCCGCCTCCGCCGATGCTCTGAGCCTCGATGCCGATGGCGCCGTCCCCCGATGTGCGGACCACATCGCTATTCTCGGCCGTCACGGTGCCGCCGTTGCCGCCGCCGCCGCCCCTGCCGCCGAGCGTCGAGGATGCGGATACGGCCGTCTGGCCGGGCGGCGCGACTGCCAGCGCGTAGGCGGCCGCATCGCCGCCGATACCGCCGCCACCGCCGACACTGAGGGCGAGAAGACCGACGGCAGAGTCACCGTAGGTGGTGACCGAACCGGAATTGAGGATGCCCGCCGCGCCGCCGTTGCCGCCCGAACCGCCCGAGCCGCCGATCGCGGTGGAGAAGGCGAAGCTCGGCAGCGCCGTACCGCTCGGCGTGACGAAGGGTGCCGTGATGGCCTTTGCACTGGCGAGGCCACCGACTCCGCCGCCGCCGCCGATACTGAGGACGGACAGGCCGTTCGCCCCGAAACCCGAGGTCGTCACGGTCGTGCTGCTGTCGATCCGAGCCTCGCCGCCGTTTCCGCCCAGGCCGCCGCGCCCCCCGATCGCCCAGGAGGCCGAGAGTACGACCCCGGCCGCAACGCTCTTGACGTCGCCGCCCACGCCGCCGCCGCCGCCGACGCTCTGAACCAACACAGCCGTCGACCCAGCGCCGCTCGTCTCGATCGCGCCAGATCTGCCGGTGAAGCGGGCAAGACCGCCATCGCCGCCGCCGCCACCGCTCCCGCCCAGACCCACAGAGAAGAATGCTCCAGCCGGGAGGGCGCCGCCGCCGCTGCCGCCGCTGCCGCCGATGCTCTGCGCCAGAGCGCCGAAAGCCGTGTCGCCCTCGGTCGTAATCCGGCCGCCTTCGTTGATGATTGCAGCAGCGCCGCCTGCGCCGCCGGTACCGCCGGTGCCACCGCTGCCGAACCAGTACGACAAGCCGCCGGCTCCGCCACCGGTGGTCTTGGGCGCCACATCGAGGGCCGAGACCGGCAGGGCCGAGAGGGCGCTGCCGCCGCCGATGCTCTGCGCGACAAGTCCGCTTGCCCCTGTGCCGGAAGTCGTCACGGTGCCGCCGTTGATCACCGTGACCGAACCGCCCGCGGCGGCAGCGCCGCCGGTGCCGCCGCCGAAGACGCTGCCGCCCCCCTTGCCGCCCGGCCCGCCAACGGATTGCGCGACGAGGCCCAGGGCGTAATCGCCCTCGGTGACGATCGTGCCGCGCTGGGTCACGGTGACCGCACCGCCGTCTCCGCCCCGCGCACCCGGCCGGCCGCCGGCATCGGGCTGGCTCCCACCGTCTCCGCCGATGCTCTGGACCAGCGCGCCGAGGGCATAGTCGCCAGCGGTCCTGATCGTGCCGGATGTGTGGAGTTGCGCCGTGCCGCCCGCGCCACCCGCCGTCACGAAGGGGTTGCTGTAGAATGTGCCGCTGCCGCGAACGGAGCCTGCGCCGCCGAGGGATTCGACGATCACCGCGGTCGCGCCGGTGCCGTCGGTGACGACCTGCCCGGATCGCGTCACGGTGAGCGCGGCGGTGCCGCCGGCGCCGCCGGTCCGCGACGCAGTCTGGTCCGCGTCGGTTCCGCCGCCGCCAGCGGCACCGCCGGCCGCGCTCACCCGCACGCCCAGGAAGGCCTGTCCCTCCGTGGAGATCCTGGAAGACAGAACCAGGCTGGCCGACCCGGCATCGCCGCCACCGCCGACATCGTGCTGTCCGTCGCCCCCGCGGCCGCCATAGGAATAGACCCAGAACCGGGGGATCGGCCGAAATTGGAGCTGGGCGCTGCGGTTGCGCGTGGTGTAGCTGACCTGCTCGCCCTGCCCGGAGACATCCTCCTCCAGCGTCACCGCGACGGCTCCGCCACCTCCCCCTCGGGCGCCGGGGACGGAGGCCAGCCCGATGACCGCATCGCCCCGACCTCCAGTCCCGCCCACCGACCCGATCCGAATCGTCGCGGCAGGGTCGTTGCCGGCGGCCGCGGCATCAACACCGATCAAGGACAGGTCACCGCCGGTCGCGCCGGGCGTCGCGGCGATGTTCGAAGAGAACACGTTGGCTTTCCCATCCCGGCCGTTTGCACCGGTCACCACCTGGGGCTCGGGCCGCTCGGCGGCGCGCACGGGCACGTCAACGATTAACACCAGGGTGGTGATGGCCGCGACCAGAAGCCGTCCGCCCTTGCGAACCTTCTGGTCACGGGTCGGGACACATGGCTGACTTGGAAAGCACGGCATCTAAAAAGGGTCTCTTTGCGCGCTTCGACCCGGGCATGCACGCGGCTCTCAGCGAGCACGTCAGGATCGTCGGCGCCTGGGCGCGGGGCGGCGAGATCACACACCGTGCTGTAAATTTTCTTTTAGGATGGTTAATGAACCCTTTATGACGAGAATGCCCCACGATGATCGCGCAGTTATTTTTTAATCTGGCATAAACACGATCATAGAAGCAGTATATTGTCAGCATTAGGTTTTACATGGCGACACGCCTTGCATGAAACCCGCGAACGCCACGTCCGTTTATTGTTTTCGATACCGGCGGATTCCATCCGCACACCGTCGTTGGGGCAGGTTCCGTACTCCTCGATATTGATGCCAAGACGCTGACTTCGACGGGGCCCATCCGTACGTGCGCGGGCGCCTGTATTCGTGACGAAGCTCCCTGCGGCTGCGTGCCCCGCGGACTCGCGCTCACACCCGAAGGCGAGCCTCTTCTGGTGGCGCGGCCGGACGGAACCTTCATTCTCCCCGTCCTCGGCACCTCCGGCGTCCCGCGCCTGCCGGTTCATGTGCGCATCGATCGCCGAACGGGCCGGTCGAGCAGAGCACCCGACCCAGCCGCCCGCTCTCGACCTGATGCGGATGGCGTGACCGTTGCACCCCCGGTCCTGCGTCTGCAAAGAGCCCACCCGACACATCTCCAGACGCGTCGCGGCGGATCGCGGCCGAGGGAGGATCATGACGGACCAATCCACAGAGGTGTCGGCAATGGGCCGCGGACGTCGTCGATGAAGGCGACGGAGTACGGCGATCGCGTAGGCGCGATCTGCCAAGCCCTGCGCCGGGCCATCGTCGAGCGGGCGCTCGCCCCCGGCGACCGCCTCCCGGAGGACGCCCTCGGCGAGCGGTTCGGGGTGAGCCGCACCATTGCCCGGCAGGCCCTGCTGCGGCTGGCCGGCGAAGGCCTGGTCGACCTGCGCCGCAACCGCATCGCCGTCGTGGCGACGCCGAGCTGGGAGGAGGCGCGCGACACGTTCGACGTGCGCCTCGGCCTGGAGCGGCTGGTGGTGCGCCGCCTCGCCGGGCAGCTCAGCCCGGAGCAGCGCCAGGGGCTGCTGGACCAGATCGCCCGCGAGGAGGCCGCCCGGGGCGGGCCCGAGGCGCTGTCGATCCGCCTCGCCACGGAATTCCACCTGATGCTCGCCGAGATGACCGGCAGCGCCGTGCTGACCCGTTACGTCGCCGAACTCGGCTATCGCTGCGCCCTGATCCTGTCCCTCTACAGCCGCCCGCACTCCTCGGATTGCGCCGTGAGCGAGCACCGCGACATCGTCGCCGCCCTTGTGGCGGGCGATGCCGGGCGCGCCGCCGCGCTCATGGACCACCACCTCGACGCGGTCGCCGAGCGGGCGCGCATCGTGCCCCCGACCCCGCGCGAGCGCGATCTCGGACGCCTGCTGGCGCCCTACGTCGCGGGCGGCGGGGCCTGACTCCGCCGCATCAGGCCGTGAGGCCGTGCTGGGTCAGCAGCCGCTCGGCGCTGTCGTTCCAGACCTCCATGCCGACGATCAGCCCGTCGCGCACGGTGAAGCGGTCGACGTAGCGGTTGCCCTCGAACGGCGTGCCGTCCGGCCACGCGCCGTACAGGGTGCCGAGGCTGTAGACCGTGGTGACGCCGTCGCCCGGCACCACGTCCAGCCGCTCCATCCGCTTCTTCACCCAGGCGTAGCGGCCGGCATTGAAGGCCGTGACCTCGGACGGATGGTTGAAGACCCGCGCGCCGGTGAACACGATCCGGGTGCCCGGCGCCATGTAGCGGGCGGCCGTCTCGGGATCCGGCACCATCGAGGCCTCGAGATAGGCGGTGACGTTAGCGGCGTCGCGCGCGGTTGCCGCGCTGGGGTTCACATCGGTCATGGCAGGCCTCCTGTCGGCCCTAACGTGCCGCAAAAGCGCGGACCGTGCATGCAGGAAGTGTATGCACTTTGACACGCGATTGAGCACAGAATGCCTCGGAAGGTGCACGCATGCGGCACCGGGGGTGGCAGGGCATCGGGATCTCGGTGGCATGGAGGTTGCGGTCGGATGGGGCGCCCCGCCCTCGGAGACACGCCATGGCCTCCTTCCTGCCCCCGACCCTGCGCCGCTTCGCGGTGACGACGAGCGCCCTGCTCGGCCTCGCGGTCTCGACCGCGCAGGCGGCCGACACCGTCAAGATCGGCCTCGTGACCGCCCTGAGCGGCCAGTCCGCGAAATCCGGCGAGGCGATCTCCCGCGGGATCGGGCTCGCCATCGACGAGATCAACGCCAAGGGCGGCGTCCTCGGACGGCCCCTCGAACTGGTGGCCCGCGACGATGAGGCCAACCCGTCCAAGGGCGTGCTGGCGACCCGCGAGCTGATCCAGCGGGTCGGCGTCGTCGCGGTGGTCGGCGGCCTCGACACGCCGGTCTCGATGGCGATCGTGCCGATCGCCAACCAGATGAAGGTGCCGTTCATCGGCCCCTGGGCGGCCGGCACCGGCATCACCCGCAACGGCGCCGCCGACAATTACGCCTTCCGGGTCTCCGCGGTTGACGCCCTCGTCGACGAGGCGCTGGTCGCCTACGCGGTGAAGACCTACGGGGCGAAGAAGCCCGGCATGATCCTCGTCAACAACGCCTGGGGCGAGTCGAACCAGAAGGGCCTCAAGGACGCCCTCCAGGCGGCCAACCTCCCGGCGGCGGGCATCGAGAAGTACGAGGCCAACGACGTCGACATGGTGCCCCAGCTGTCCCGGCTGAAGGAGGCCGGGGCCGACGCGCTGTTCCTCGTCGGCAATGTCGGGCCCTCCGCCCAGGTGGTGAAGTCCCTCGACCGGATGGGCTGGTCGGTGCCGGTCGTCTCGCACTGGGGTCCCGCGGGCGGGCGCTTCGACGAGCTCGCCGGCCCGAGCGCCGGCAAGGTCCACTTCATCCAGACCTTCACCTTCGCGGGCAACACCTCGCCGAAGGCGAGCGCGGTGCTCGACGCGCTCAAGGCCAAGTACCCGGCGATCAAGTCGATGGCCGACGTCACCCCCGCCGTCGGCATCGCCAACGCCTACGACGCGACCCACCTGCTGGCGCTCGCCATCCAGGCCGCCGGCTCGACCGAGGGCGCGAAGGTCCGCGACGGGTTCTACAAGATCGGCACCTATCCGGGCCTGATCAAAACCTACGAGAAGCCCTTCGCCCCCGGCCAGCACGACGCGCTCGGCCCGAACGACTACGTGTTCACCCGCTTCAAGGACGGTGAGATCGTCGCGGTGACCAACTGAGCTCGGCGATGCTGACCTCCATCCTCGTCAGCGGCCTCGGCCTCGGCAGCATGTACGGGCTCGTGGCCCTGGGCTTCCACGTGACCTACGCGGTGTCGGGGACCGTGAACTTCGCGCAGGGGAGCGTCGTCACCCTGGGGGCGGTCCTGGCCTACGCGCTCGGCGTCACCCTCGGCTGGCCGATGCCGGCCGCGATCGTCCTGGCGCTCGCCGGCTGCGCCCTGTTCGGCCTCCTGGTCGAGCGGGCGCTGGTCCGCCCGTTCGTGGCGCGCGGCTCGGACGCGTGGCTGCTCGCGACGGTGGCGGGCGGCATCGTCCTCGACAACACCGTGCTGTTCACCTTCGGCAAGGAGCCGCGCAGCCTGCCCTCGCCGCTGGCGACCAAGCCGGTGGAGATCCTCGGGACCGGCATCTACCCGCTGCAGCTCGTGATCCCGGTGGTCGGGATCGCGCTCGCCTTCGCGATCCGCACGGTGTTCCGCCGGACCGATCTCGGCCGCGTCCTGCTCGCCGTGGCGCAGAACGCCGACGCCGCCCGCCTGATGGGGATCGACGTGCGCCGCACCGTGGCCTGCGCCTTCGCGCTCTCGGCGGTGCTGGCCGGCATCGCCGGCCTGCTGATCGCGCCGCTCTTCTCGGTCTCGGCCGAACTCGGCACGCTGTTCGGCCTCAAGGCCTTCGCGGTGGCGATCCTCGGCGGCATCGGCTCTGCCACCGGGGTGATCCTGGCGGGGCTGCTCTACGGCCTCGTCGAGGCCGGCGTCACCGCGACCCTCGGCTCGACCTACACGCAGCTCGTGGTGTTCTCGGTGATTATCCTGGCCCTCACCCTGCGCCCCGACGGCCTGCTCGGCCGCGCCGCGGTCAACAAGGTCTGACGCGATGCCGTACCTGCGCTCGGCCCCGGCGATGCGGCTCGGCATCGCCGGGCTCACCGCCGCCGCGCTCGGCCTCGTCGCGCTGACCGCCGGCTACAGCCACTTCGTGATCGCCCTCGTGGCGCTGACCACGGTGGCCGGTGTCGGCCTCAACGTGCTCCTCGGCCTGACCGGTCTGATCTCCTTCGGCCATGCCGGCTTCTACGCGATCGGCGCCTACGCGAGCGCGATCCTGACGCTCCACGGCGTCAGCTTCTGGCTGGCGCTCCCGGCGGCGGCCCTGGTCGCGGCGCTCGTCGGCGGCCTCGTGGCGGTGCCGGCGATGCGGGTGAAGGGCCCCTACCTCGCCATGCTGACGATCGCCTTCGGCTTCATCGTCGAGCACGGGCTGATCGAGGGCGGCGAGCTGACCGGCGGCCAGAACGGCCTCGTCGTCACCGACGCGCCGAGCCTCCTCGGCGAGCCGGTGAGCGCGGCCGGTCTCGCGGTGCTGGCGGTGCTCGCGGCCGGGGCGAGCCTCGCCGGGTTCGACCTCCTCGCCCGCAGCCGCCTCGGCCGGGCGATGCGCGCCGTGCGCGACGCCGACGTCGCCGCGGCGGCTCTGGGTTTCGATCCGGTCCGGGTGAAGACCCTGGCCTTCGCGATCTCCGCCGCCCTGACCGGCCTCGCGGGGGCAATCCTGCCGCCGCTGATGCTGTTCATCGCGCCGAGCTCGTTCCCGTTCTCGCAGTCGATCCTGTTCGTCCTGTCGGTGATCGTCGGCGGCGCCGGCACGGTGCTCGGCCCGCTCCTCGGGGCCCTCGTCACCGTGCTGCTGCCGGAGGCGCTGTCCGGCCTCGCCGAGTACCGCCTGCTGTTCTTCGGCGTCGCGACCCTGGCGGTGCTGTGGCTGGTGCCCTCGGGGCTGGTCGGCAGCCTCGCCCGCCTGCTGCCCCGCGGCCGGGACGCGCCGGCCGCCGCGGAGAGTGGGGACGCGCCGCTGCCCGGCGCGACGGCGCGCGAGGCCCTCGTCCTCGAGGGGCTCGGCATCCGCTTCGGCGGCATCACGGCGGCCGAGGGCGTCGACCTCACCGCCCGGCCAGCGGCCGTCACCAGCGTGATCGGCCCGAACGGCGCCGGCAAGACCACCCTGCTCAACATGGTCTCGGGCTTCTACCGCCCGAGCGCCGGGACGATCCGGCTCGGCAACCGCGACCTCGCCGGCCGGCCGGCTTACGTCGTCGCCCGGGCCGGCATCGCGCGCACCTACCAGACCACGCGCCTGTTCGGCTCGCTGCCGGTGGTCGACAACGTCGCCCTCGGCCTCGCGCCGGGCCAGCTCTGGCGCCGCGCGCGGGCGCAGGACCGAAAGACGGCCGCGTCGCTCCTCGCCTTCGTCGGCTACCGCGGCGCCCTCGACCGCCCGGCCGCCGAGCTGCCGCATGTCGACCGGCGCCTCGTGGAGATCGCCCGGGCGCTCGCCGGCAGCCCCGCGGTGCTGCTCCTCGACGAGCCCGCCGCCGGCCTGTCGCGGGCCGACACCGACCGGCTGGCCGGCCTGATCCGCCGGATCGCCGACCAGGGCGTCGCGGTGGTGCTGGTCGAGCACGACATGCCGCTGGTGATGGGCATCTCCGACCACATCCTCGTCATGGATGCCGGTCGCCCGATCGCGCGGGGCACGCCCGCCGAGATCCGGCGCGATCCCGCGGTCCTGCGCGCCTATCTCGGCGGCGCCGACACGCCGGCCCGGCCGCGGAGCGCGCCGTGGCAGGGCCCGGCGGACGCGATCCTCTCGGTCCTCGACCTGACCGCCGGCTACGGCGCCGCGCCGGTCCTGGACGGCGTCCATCTCGACGTGCGGCCGGGCGAGACCGTCGCCCTGCTGGGCGCGAACGGCGCCGGCAAGTCCACGGCCATGCGGGCGCTGGCGGGGCTTCTGCGCCCGGTCGCGGGCGCGATCGTGTTCGACGACCGACGCGTCGAGGCGCTGCCGGCGCACCGGATGGCGCGCGGCGGCCTCGTCCTGGTGCCGGAGGGCCGGCAGGTCTTCCCGGAGCTGAGCGTCGTGGAGAACATCCGCCTCGGCGCCTTCGGGCGTGGGACGCCGATCGACCCGGCCGAGGTCGAGCGCCTGCTCGACCGGTTCCCGCGGCTGCGCGACCGCGCGGCGAGCCGGGCGGGCCTGCTCTCCGGCGGCGAGCAGCAGATGCTGGCCATCGCCCGCGGGTTGATGGCGCACCCGCGCATCCTGCTCCTCGACGAGCCGTCGCTCGGCCTCGCCCCGGCGATGATCAACGCCCTCTACGCCACCGTGGCCGAGTTGCGCGACGAGGGCGTCACCATCCTGATCGTCGACCAGATGGCGGCGCTCGCCCTCACGGTCGCCGACCGCGGCTACGTGCTCGAGCAGGGTCGGGTCGTCGCGCGCGGAACGGCCGCGGAGCTGTCGGCGGACAAGGGGCTGGAAGCGGCCTATCTCGGTGCGGCGTAACGGGGGCCACGATGGACACGAATGCCGGACACGGCCGCTACGGCTACAGCGCCCTCCCCGACCGGCCGGTCTACGACTGGCCGGAGGGCAAGCGGTTGGCCGTCTATATCGGGCTGAACCTCGAGACCTTCGCGTTCGGCGAGGGCCTGGGCGCCGAGCTGGCGCCGGGCGGCCCGCAGCCGGACGTGCTCAACTATGCCTGGCGCGACTGGGGCAACCGGGTCGGCGCGTGGCGGATCGCCGAGATGCTGGACGCCCTGGCGATGCCCGCGAGCGTGCTCGTCAACAGCAACCTCTACCGGGACTGCCCCGGGCTGATCGAGGCGTTCCGGGCGCGGGGCGACGAGATCGTCGGCCACGGACGGACCAACGCCGAGCGGCAGGGTACCCTCGACGAGGACGCGGAGCGGGCGCTGATCGCCGAGACGACCGCGGTGATCGCCGCGCAGGAGGGCCGCCCGCCGGCCGGCTGGCTCGGGCCCTGGATCTCGCAGTCGCGGGTGACGCCCGACCTGCTCGCCGAGGCCGGCTACCGCTACCTGCTCGACTGGGACCACGACGACCAGCCGACCTGGTTCGCGACCCGCGACGGCGGCCGGATCCTGGCTGTCCCCTACCCGCAGGAACTCAACGACATCCCGGCGATCGTCGCCCGCAAGGAGACGGGCCGCCAGTTCGCCGACATGATCGTCGACGCCTTCGACGAGATGCTGGAACAGGCGCAGGCCGCGCCCCTGGTCATGGGCCTCGCGCTCCACCCCTACATCGTCGGGCGCCCGCACCGGCTGAGGCCCCTGCGCCGGGCGCTCCACCACATCGCCGACCGCCGCGCCGACATCTGGCTCACCACGGCCGGCGCCATCGCGGACCACATCGTGGCGCAGGAGGCCGGGCCGCGCTGACGCGGTCCGGGTCCAGTCCCAAGTCTGAAGGGCCTCAGAGCACCTGCGACAGGAACCGGCGCGTGCGCTCGTCTCGGGCGGAGGCGAAGAAGGTCGCGGGCGGCCCGTGCTCGACGATCACGCCGCGGTCGGTGAAGTAGATGTGGTCGGCGACGTCGCGGGCGAAGTTCATCTCGTGCGTGACGAGCATGCAGGTCATGCCCTCCTCGGCGAGTTCCCGAATCGTCACCAGCACCTCCTTGACCGTCTCCGGATCGAGGGCGGCGGTGACCTCGTCGAACAGCATCACGTCCGGCCGCATCGCCAGCGAGCGGGCGATGGCCACGCGCTGCTGCTGGCCGCCCGACAATTCGCCCGGATAGGCGTTCTCCTTGCCGGCCAGCCGGACCTTGGCGAGGAGCGCCCGCGCCCGGGCCTCGACCTCGCGCTTCTCCTGCCCGAGGACGTGGATGGGGGCCATCATCACGTTCTGCAGCGCGGTCTTATGCGGGAACAGGTTGTACTGCTGGAACACCATGCCGACCTTGCGGCGCAGCGCCAGCTTGTCGAGCCGCGGATCGGTGACGTCGATCCCCTCGACCTCGATCGAGCCCGCACTCACCGGCACCAGCGCGTTGACGCAGCGGATCAGCGTCGACTTGCCCGAGCCCGACGGGCCGATGATGCACACCACCTCGCCCTTGCGGACGTCGAAGCTGATCCCCTTCAGCACCTCGAACGTCCCGAACGACTTGTGCACGTCGACGACGCGGACGATCGGCTGATCGGGGGTCCAGCTCGGGGACGGGGTGGCGGCCAGGGTCGCGCGCGTCATGGTCTCAGCGGGTCTCGAAGCGGCGTTCCAGGGCGGCGGTGAACCGGTCGATCGGGTAGCAGTAGAGGAAGAAGCAGAGCAGCGCGAAGCCGTAGAGCGGCGCGAACAGCTCGGGGCGGCCGCCCTCGGCGGCGTGCACCTGCGCGGTCAGCGTCAGCATCTCGGTGACGCCGACGATGGAGGCCTGCACGGTCGCCATCGCGATGAGCGAGTAGACGTTCATCCAGGGCGGCAGCATGCGCTTCGCGCACTGGGGCAGGATGATGCGCCACATCGTCTGGCGCCGGGTGAAGGCCAGGGATTCGGCGGCCTCCCACTGGGTGTTGGGCACCGAGCGCACCGCACCGCGGACGATCTCGGCGACGTTGGCCATGACCGGCAGGCTGAAGCCGAAGGTCGCCTTGACCCAGTCGGGCAGCGGCACGCGGACACCGAACACCGTGACCTGGAACGGGACCAGGAACATCACGAAGAACAGCAGGACCAGCCAGGGCACGTTGCGGAAGACCTGCGTGGCGCACCACGCGAGGCCGGGCAGGATCCGCCCCTCCGCCAGCATGGCGAGCCCGAGCCCGATCCCCGCCACCGTCCCGATCGCCATCGCCATCAGCGAGATCGCGACGTTGAAGGCGAAGCCCGTGAGCAGGAGGGGCGCCCACTTGATCACGACCTCCAGCGGCGACAGCGCGGCGGCCCCGCCCTGCGCCCAGGCCGGGACGGCGACGAGGGCGAGGCCGGCCAGCAGCCAGAGATGGGCCGGGCGCAGGCGCGCCGCCGCGCGGTCCTTCGGGAGCGCGAAGGGCAGGAGGACCGGCAGGGCGCCCGGTCGTCCGCCCCGCGGCTCGGCAGCTTTCATCGGCCGTATCCCGGGATCCGCAGGGCGCGCTCCCAGCGGTGCATGATCCAGACGAGCACGCCGACGAGGACCGCGTAGGTCGCCAGCAGCACGAGCATCATCTCCAGGACGTTCTGCGACTCGGACCAGATCTGCTTGACCGCGTACAGGGTCTCCGGGACCGCGATGGCGTAGGCCAGCGTCGTGGTCTTCAGGAGGTTGATCAGGTTGTTGTTCAGGGCCGGCAGGCAGACACGCAGGGCCAGCGGCAGCACGACGTGGCGGTAGGCCTTGAAGCGCGTGTAGCCCAGGGCCTCGGCGGCCTCGATCGTGGTCCGCGGAACCGCCTCGATGCCCGAGCGGAAGATCTCGACGTTGAACGCGCCCGCGAACAGCGACAGCGAGATGATCGCCCACTGGACGTTGTTGAGGATCGGCGCGCGCAGCCCGTCCGCCGTGCGGATGTCCGGCAGCAACGTGCCGAGGCCGAAATAGAAGAAGAAGATCTGCACGAGCGGCGGCGTGTTGCGGAACACCACCACGAACCCGTTGACCAGCGCCCGCAGGACGCGCGACGGGCCGCTCTGCAGGAGCGCACCGACCGCGCCGATGACGAGGCTCACCAGGATCGTGCTGATCCCGAGCAGCAGCGTCATCCGCAGGCCGGCCACGTACCGGTCCCAGTCGTAGGGGTCGTAGAAGACCGTGAAGTTGAACCCCGTGGTCTCGTAGAGATGCTGGAACCACGCCTGGATCGTGGCGATCATCGCGGGCGAACGCCCGGCTTCGTCGTGCAGGAGCGCATCAGTTGGTCGCGTTCTTGTACTTCTCGTGCATCGCCTTCGAGTAAGCGGTCGGCTCGATGCCCCACTTCTTCTCCTCGTTGACGATGAAGCCGGTCTTCATCCAGTCCTTGGTGGCGTCCTCGACCGCGGCCTGGAGCGTGGTGTTGCCCTGCGCCACTGCCATCATCCACGGGGCGTCGAGGATGCCCTTGAGCGGCAGCGCGTAGTTGGCCTTCCAGTCGTCGTCGAGCAGCTTACCCTGCAGCATGCTCTGGTCGTAGACGTAGCCGATGCAGTTGCCCTGCTTGAGCGCGAAGAGCGGCTTCTCGGATCCGTCGAAGGCGACGATCTCGGCCCCGTAGGTCCGCGCGACGTCCTTGTTGTACCACGCCCCCGAGGTGGCGCAGACCGGCTTGCCCTTGAGCTGCGCCCAGTCGGTGATGCCGGACGACTTGGGCAGCAGGACGTTCACGAAGTCGGAATAGTAGTTCGGGTCGATCGCCTGCACGACGCGGCGGCGCTCCGGCTTGTCCGACAGGGTGGCGATCAGCAGGTCGACCTTGCCCTGCTGCAGAAACTCGATCCGGTTGGCCGAGACGACCGGCACGAGCTCGAGCTTCACGCCCAGCCGTTTGGCGAGGTCGGCGGCGAGGTCAGGCTCCAGGCCGATGATCGCCCCGCTCGGGTCGCGGAAGCCGAACGGCTTGTAATCCGCCTTCACGCCGACGATCAGCGTCCCGCGCGTCTTGATCGCGTCGACGCCGTCGGCGGCCGCGGCCCGCCCGGGCAGCGCGACGGCCGAGAGCGCCGCGAGCGCGGCCATCGCACCGCTGGACATAAGGGTGCGGATCGTGAGGCGCATCGGATCTTTCCTGCTCGGGTCGACTGATCTTGGCATGGTTTCAAGCAATCCACGAGCCATTAGCCAGCTCATCAACCGAAACGTGCCAGTGCGAAGGGCCTGAGATCGACCGTGACGCCCGTCCCGGCCAGATCCGCCGCGACGGCCTCGCCGATGCCGGCCGAATGCTTGAAGCCGTGCCCCGAACAGGCGGAGACCACCGTGACCCGGTCCATCGCGGGATGCCGGTCGATGATGAAGCCGCGGTCGGGGGTCACCGTGTAGACGCAGGCCGCGGCCTGGACGACCTCCGGGGTCGCGCCGGCCAGCCGGTTCGCGACGCGCAGCCGGTACATCTCGTCGGATTCGGACGGATCGACGCGGCGCTCCACCCCGTCCGCGGTGGTGGTGGTGCTGTACTGCTCCGTCGCGACCTTGATGGAGCCGTCCAGCGGCGGGAAACCGTAGAGGTATTCCGTGTCGCTCGTCCCGTACATCCAGATGAAGACTGGTGAATGCGGCCCGTAGGCGGTGTCATCCGCCAACGCGTACCAGTGCAGGAGCTGACGGCGGATGGTCAGGAGCCGGTCGAACGGGCTCCCGAGCAGCGGCGCCGTCCAGGCCCCCGCGGCCACGACAGCGCGGTCGGCCAGGATGGTCCCCTCCTCCGTCTGGATGCGGACGCCACTCCCGTCCTGCTGCAGCCCGACCACCGCGCAGCTCGTGCGGATCTCGGCACCCGCGGCACCCGCGCGACCGAGCTGGGCCGCGAGGCAGCGCTCCGGAAAGACGTAGCCGCCGCCCGGCTCGTAATAGGCCTTCTCGTCGCCCGCGAGGTTCAGGAATTGCGGGAACCGGCGAGCCACGTCCGCACCGGTGAGCACCTCGTGGACAATGCCGGCACCCTCCGCGGCGCTGATGGAGCGTCCGACGAAGTCCGGCTTGCCGTGATGCGAGGAGACGCCGTGGCCTGGGGCCATGACGAGGGCGCCGCAGGCGTTCAGCAGGGTCTCGCCCGTCTCGGCCTCCAGCTCGCGCCAGATGCGGTGCGAGGCGGTGACGAAGGGCACGTAGTCGGCGCCCTCACCGACCGCCTGCCGGGTGATCCGCGTCTCGCCGTGGCTGGACCCGAGCGCGTGGGGCGGGGCGAAGCGGTCGAGCCCGATCACCGCGGCGCCCCGCTTCGCCAGCTGGTAGAGAGCGGCGCTGCCCATCGCGCCGAGTCCCAGGACGGCGACGTCGTAGCGGCGGCTCACGGCCGGCACTCCCGCTGGCTCACGGGACGGGACGCCGCCGCAGTGCGGCAGGGGAGCAGATCGGCAGATCGAGGCATCCGAAGGCGGTCTCGCGCGGCACGGGATAACGGCACACAGAATGAAGGATGCCGGGCGGCGCGTTTGACTGCAACGGACGGTTTCCTGCACGTTTGAGCCATCGGGTGACGGAGGGCGCGGGTGAGATGGATGCGGAGACCGGGGACCGGCCGCAGGAGATCGGTTTCATCCTCGTGCCCGGGTTCGCGCTGCTATCCTTCGCCTCGGGCTGCGAGCCGTTCCGCGCGGCCAACGAGCTTGCGGGGCGGCCGCTTTACCGCCTGCGCTATTTCGGCGAGGCGGAGGGCCGGGTGGCCGCCTCATCGGGTGCGGAGGTCCCCACCGAGGCGCTGCCGCGCCTGCGCGGCCACCTCCACACCCTCTTCGTCTGCGCGGGCGGCGAGCCGACCGAGTGGGACAGGCCCGAGATCCACGCGACCCTGCGGCGGATGGCCCGGCTCGGCGTCCGCATCGGCGGCATCTCGGGCGGTCCGTATCTCATGGCCGCAGCGGGCTTGCTGGCCGGTCGCGCATTCACGCTCCACTGGGAATATGCCGGCGCCACGGTCGAGACCTTCCCGGACGCGCGCCTGAACCGGGCGCGCTACGTCGCCGACGGTGATCGCCTGACCTGCGGCGGCGGCGTCACCCCCCTGGAGATGGCCCACGTCCTGATCGCCGAGCGCATGGGTGAGGCCTTCGCCCGCCGCGTCTCCGACTGGTTCCTCCACACCGCCATCGGCGCCGCCGACGACCCGCAGCGGGCCTCCGCGGTCGAGCGGTACGGGATTCACCATCCGGCCCTGCTGGCGGTGCTGGAAGCGATGGAGAAGACGGTGGAGGCGCCGCTCAGCCGCCTGGCCATGGCGCGTCTCGCCTCGATCAGCCCGCGCCACCTCGACCGGCTGTTCCTCGAGAAGCTCGGGCTGAGCTTCTCGGCCCAGTACAGGACCATCCGCCTCTCCCATGGACGGCGCCTGCTGCGCCAGAGCCCGCTCAGGATCGGGGAAATCGCGACGGCCTGCGGCTTCTCGAGCGCCGCCCATTTCGCGCGCTGCTACCGGTCCCAGTTCGGCTGCAGCCCGTCCGCGGAGCGAGCGTGACGTCCGCCCGGGCAGTCCGAGCGGTCAGTCCCGGGCGCCCGGGAGAGCCGTCGGATCGGCGGGATCCTCCCGGCGCAGCGCGACGCCGCTGGTGCCCTGGGCCAGCATCGCCCGCAGCAGCGCCTCCATCTGCCCGGCGGCCGCCTCGACCGCCAGGCCGTCCTGCCGGATGTTCGAGATGCAGTTGCGCCGCGAGTCGGGCAGGCCCGGCTCCGGGCCGAACGTGACGTAGCAGCCCAGGCTGTCCGAGGCCGACAGGCCCGGACGCTCCCCGATCAGCACCACGACGCAGCGCGCGCCGAGCCGCGCCCCGATCGGATCGCCGATCGCCACACGCCCTTGGCTCGCAACCACCACGGGCGCCAGCCTCCAGCCGGCCCGCCGCACCCGCGCCGCCAGCGCCGCGGCCGCCGGGACCGCGTTCAGCGCGACCGCCGTGGCCGACAGCCCGTCCGCGATCACGATGGCGACGTCGAAGCCCTGTCCGTGCCCGTCGAGCCCGGCGAGCAGCGCGGCGGACTCCGCATCGAGGCTGCGGCCCCGGTCCGGTCGACGCAGGTACTCCGCCCGGTCGGACACGGCCGAGCGGACCTCCACCGAGTCCAGGCCCTGCGCCCGCAGCCCTTCGCGGATCGCGGCCGCGTCGAGGGGCGTCCACACCGCCTCGCGGGCGCGGGCATGGTCGAGGCCGAAGGCGAGCGCCGCGCCGGTCGGGAGGCCGGCGCCGTGCGCGCCCAGCGCGATGCGCGCCTGGGTCAGCCCGCGCAGGTCGCGCAGCGTCGGGGGCCCTGGGCGCGCCGGCTCTTCGCTCACGCCGCTCTCCCGGGCAGGAGCCGGGACGCCTCGGCCAGGGCCGGGGGCAGCGCGCCCGTCGCGCTGGCCAGCCGCCCCTGCGCGTCCGTGATCCGCACATCCCGCAGCCATGCCTCGAATTCCGGGGCCGGACGGCGACCCAGGGTCTCGCGGGCGAAGACCGCGTCGTGATGCGACAGCGACTGGTAGTTCAGCATCACGTCGTCCGCCCCCGGCACGGTGATGACGAAGTTGACGCCGGCCGCGCACAGCAGGGTCAGGAGCGCGTCCATGTCCTCGCCGTCGGCATCGGCGTGGTTGGTGTAGCAGACGTCCACGCCCATCGGCAGGCCGAGCAGCTTGCCGCAGAAGTGGTCCTCCAGCCCGGCGCGGATGATCTGCTTGCCGTTGTAGAGGTACTCGGGGCCGATGAAGCCCACGACCGTGTTGACGAGGAGCGGGTCGAACTCTCGCGCCACCGCGTAGGCGCGCGCCTCCATGGTCTGCTGGTCGACGCCCCAATGGGCGTCCGCGGAGAGCGCTGAGCCCTGGCCGGTCTCGAAGTACATGAACTGACCGCCCGCCGGGCAGCGGCCCAGCGACTGCGCCGCCTCGGAGGCCTCGCGCAGGACGGCGAGGTCGACGCCGAAGCCGGCATTGGCCTTCTGCGAGCCCGCCACCGACTGGAACACGAGATCGACGGGTGCCCCCCGCGCCATGGCCTCGATCGCCACCGTGACGTGGCCGAGGCAGCAATGCTGGGTCGGCACGTCGAGGCGCAGCCGTAGGGTCTCCAGGAGCTCGACGATGCGGATGTAGTCCGGCAGGGAATCGGTGGCCGGGTTCACGCCGATGACCGCGTCGCCCGAGCCCATCAGCAGGCCGTCGAGGGCCGAGATCAGGATGCCCTCGGACGAATCGGTCGGATGGTTCGGTTGGTTGCGTGTCGCGAGCCGGCCTGGCAGGCCGATCGTCGAGCGGAAGCACGTCACCACCGGCCGCTTGGCGGCGACCGCGACGAGGTCCTGCAACCGGCAGATCTTCGAGACCGCCGCGACCATCTCGGGCGTGAGTCCCGGCGATAGGGCGGCGAGCGCCTGCGCATCGGCAGCGGGCGAGAGCAGCCATTCGCGGAAGGCGCCGACCGTGAGGGACGACACCGGCGCGAAGGCACCCGCATCGTGTCGGCGGGCGATCAGGTCCGAGACCTCGTCCTCATCGGAGGGGATCAACTCCTCGGCCAGGAAGGTCTTCAGCGGCAGGTCGGCGAGGGCAATCTGCGCGGCCAGACGCTCCACCGGGCCCTCCGCGCAGAGGCCGGCGAGCTGGTCGCCCGAACGCTCCGGTGTCGCCTTGGCGAGCAGGCTGCGCAGATCGTGAAAGGTGAAGCGTGTGCCTTCGATCGTCGTCGCGTAGGCCATGGCGGTCGCTCCCGGCGCGCTGTCGGACGTCAGGTAACCCGATCCTGCCGGATTTCGAGGCCGCCAGGGAGCCGGACCGGCGCAATCGGGGCGCAATCGGCGAAACCGCCGCCTTCCGTCCCGGATCTTGCGCCACCTCGCCTGCGTCGGGCGCGGCGCATGCCCGTCCTCAGGCCGGCAGCACCACCACCTTCGTCTTCACCGGGGTCCGAGCGTAGAGATGGATCATGTCCTGGCTGAGCAAGCCGACGCAGCCGCTGGTGATGCCCGTGCCGATCGATTCGGCGTCGCTGCTGGCGTAGATCGTGTAGAGTGTGTAGGCGCCGTTCTGGTACAGGTGGAGCGTGCGGGCGCCGAGCGGGTTGTCGAGGCCGCCGGGCATGCCGCGGGCGTATTTCGCGGCCTCGGGCTGGCGCCGGATCATCTCCTTGGGCGGGGTCCAGGTCGCCCATTCGGACTTGCGGCCGACATAGGCGTCGCCGTTCCACAGGAAGCCCTGGCGGCCGACATTGGCGCCGTAGCGCGTGGCGGTGCCGTCACCCTCGATGCGGTAGACGTAGTAGTTGGCGGGATCGACCACGATCGTGCCTGGGGCTTCCGACGAGGCGTACTGGACGGTCCGCCGATAGTATTTCGGGTTGACCTTGCTGACGTCGACCGCCGGGATCGGGAACTTCTCGTTCGGCATCGGCCCGTAGGTCTTGGCCGCCTCGGCCATGAGCAGGGTGTCGGTCGTCCCGCACCCACCGAGCGAGAGGGCGCCGATCCCGAGGGCCGAGCCGGCCAGGAACGACCGGCGGCTGAGAAGCCCCGCCTCGCGCCCGGGGCGCCCGCGCTCGTCGAGCCCGTCGGCCTTGCGATCGTCCGTCATCATCGCCCTGGACTTCCCTGTCCTGCAGCCTGGCGCGACCGCGCGGCGTGCCTGCGTCGCACGAACGGCCAAGCTTGAGAGTGCCGCGCGCCAGCGCGCCTGGCAAGCTTATCTCTACAAAGCCGAGAGCAGCCGAAATGCGTCGCAAATGTGGTCGATCCTCGCGGTCTCCAGACTTCGTCGCCGAACATTCGTGCCGAATGCGCCGGGCGTACTGTGGCTGCCTGCGCGGCCGTCCCGGCGCAATCCAAGTCCGGTCGGCGGAGTCAGAACTGCACGCCGCGGGTCAGGCTGCCGTCCACCACGAGGTTGGTGCCGGTGATGAAGCTCGCGGCCGGACTGGCCAGGAAAACGGCCGCGCGGGCCACTTCCTCCGGTCGCGCCATCCGTCCGGTCGGGTTCAGCCGGAGCGCCTCGGCGAACAGCGCCGGGTTGCCGGTCTCGATCTGGTGCCAGACGCCGCCCGCGAAGTAAGTGTTGCCGGGCGAGACCGAGTTGGCGCGGATGTTCCGGGGCGCGAGCTGGAAGGCCAGCCCCTGCGCGTAGTGGATCAGGGCCGCCTTGAAGGCACCGTAGGGGCCGGCCGCGAAGTCGATCTCGCGCCCGGAGACGCTGGAGATGACGACGATTGCGCCGGCCTCGGAGCGTTCGAGGAACGGCATCGCCGCCTCGACCGCCGTGACGGTGCCCATCATGTCGACGGCGAAGCCGCTGCGCCACGCCGCCTCGTCGCTGCCGACCGCCAGCGCGCTCACGTTCGGCACCACGATGTCGAGGCCGCCCAGCTCCTCCGCGGCCTCGGCGACCCAGCCGCGCAGGGCCGCGGCGTCGGCGACGTCGAGGGCGCGCCCGGTCGCAGCCACGCCCTTCGCGCGCAGGGCGTCGACCTTGGCGGCGACCTCCGCGGCGTTGCGGGCGCAGAGGGCGACGGACGCCCCCTCGTCAGCCAGGAGGTCGACGATCGCCCCGCCGATCCCCTTGGTGCCGCCGGTCACCAGCGCCCGGCGGCCTCTGAGCCCGAGATCCATGCCATCCTCCTCCGTCGCCGATCAGGCGTGGGCGATCGCTTTCGTGATCGAGGCGCCGAGCGTGTATTTCGGGTCGACCATGTTGCCGAGCCGCACGCGCCCACATTGCGTGAGCAGCATGTAGGCGTCGATCTCGTCGAATCCGAAATCGGCCGCGAGCCAGCGGATCAGCTCCCGGTAGGCGATGCGCGCCGCATCCTCCATCGGGCGGGACGAGCCGATCGTCATGTAGAAGTCTTCGGTCTCGAGCCGCGGCCAGCGGAAGGTCCAGCCCTTGATCAGGTCGATCTGCACCGTCGTGTGGGTCGGGTGCTCCACCGCAACGCCGCACAGTTCGCCGTCGCCCTGCGCGGCGTGGCAGTCGCCGAGGTAGAGGAGCGCGCCCTTGGCATTCACCGGCAGGTAGATCACCGCGCCGACGCCCACGTCCGGAAGGTCCATGTTGCCGCCGTAATAGTCCGGCTGCAGCGAGGAGATCGCCTCGATCTCCGGCGAGGTGCCGATCGTGCCGATGAACGGCTGGTAGGGCAGCGTGATCCGGTCGTTCCAGCGCACGCCGGTCTCGGCCGTGACCTCGAGCTTGCGCACCCGTTCCGGGAGCGGCGGATTGAGGAGCGCGGTGTCGCCGGTTGCGACGAGGCCGCCGAATTCCGGCATGATCAGCGTCGTGCCGCAGGGCTGCGGGCCACGCGGCCGGATCGAGCGGATCGCCACCGCGAGGCAGTCGCCCTTCTCGGCGCCGTTGACGTAGATCGGCCCGTTCTGCGGGTTGAGGTAGGGGAAGTTCAGGATCTGCGTCGGGCTGTCGGTCTCGTGGCGGATCTTACCCTCGAAGGCGTCGTGGGTCTCGACGGTGACGACGGCGCCGGGATCGACGGTCAGCACCGGCTCGGCGAAGGGGCCGTAGACGTAGTGGTAGCGGCCCTGCTCGGCCTCGGTGATCGTGTGCTCCCGGCCGGGCTTGCCGCCGGCGACACCCTTGCGGGCCATGATGGACTGGTCGAGCCACTGCATGGTCGTCTCTCCCTTGGTTGTCTGTTGGGTCGTCAGACGGCGAGGTGGCGCCGCACCAGGTCGCGGTCGTCGAGGTCCCGGGCCGTCAGCTCCGCGACGATCCGGCCCTTGTCCATGACGTAGCTGCGCTGGGCCATGGCGCGGATCAGGTCGAGGTTCTGCTCCACGAACACGATCGTCACCCCAGTGCGGCGGTTGAGATCGACCAGGGTGCGGCCGATCTGCTGCACCACCGAGGGTTGGATGCCCTCGGAGGGCTCGTCGAGCAGGATCAGGGCGGGTCCGCCGACGAGAACGCGGCCGATGGCGAGCTGCTGCTGCTGGCCGCCCGAGAGCGTCCCGGCCCGCTGCCCGCGCCGCTCCCGCAGGATCGGGAACGGCCCGAAGGCGCGCTCATAATCCGGCCGTTCGCCCTTCGGCAGCAGGGAGGCGCCGACCGTCAGGTTGTCGGCGACGCTCATGCGCGGGAAGACGTCGCGGCCCTGGGGAACGTAGCCGATGCCCAGGCGGGCGCGCCGGTGGGCGGCGAGCCCCTCGACCGCCGCGCCCCGGAACGCGATGCCGCCCGCGGAGGCAGGCAGCAGCCCGACGAGGCTGCGCATCAGCGTCGATTTGCCGACGCCGTTGCGGCCGATCACCGCCACGATCTCGCCAGGCTGGACTGCGAGGTCGACGCCCTGCAGGACGGGCTTGCCGCCGTAGCCGGCGCGCAGGCCGGTCGTCGCGAGGAGCGGCTCAGGCATCGGCGACGCTCCGCAGCGGCGGCGCGTCCGCCTCCCCGAGATAGATCGCGGCGACCCGCTCGTCCGCGATGATCGCGTCGGTGGTGCCCTGGGCGAAGATGCGCCCGACATGGAGAACGGTCACCCGCTGGGCGATCTGCCGGACGAAGGCCATGTCGTGCTCGATGGCCAGCACCGCGACGCCGTCGCGGTTGAGTGCCTGCACCATCGCGCCAGTGGCGAAGGTCTCGTCAGGCGACATCCCGGCGGTGGGCTCGTCGAGGAGGAGCAGGCGCGGCTTGAGGCTGATCGCCATGCCGATCTCCAGCCACTGCTTCTGCCCGTGGCTGAGGTTGCCGGCGCGGTCGGAGGCCGCCGCGGTGAGGTTGAGGAAGGCGAGCAGCCGGCGGATCTCGGCACCGAGCGAGGCGCCCTCGAGATGGTGCTGGAGCGCAATCTCCAGATTGTGGGCGACCGACAGGCTCGGGAAGATGCCCGGCACCTGGAACTTGACGCTCATGCCCCGGCGGATCCGCGCGAACGGCTTGAGCGCGGTGATGTCCTCGCCGCCGTAGAGGATCTGCCCCCGCTCCGGCGTGTACTCGCCGAGCAGCAGGCGGAAGAAGGTGCTCTTGCCGGCACCGTTCGGCCCGATCAGGCAGTGGATCTCCCCCGCCGCGAGGGCGAAATTCACGTCGTTGGTGACGTGCAGCCCGCCGAAATGCTTGCTGAGATCGCGGGTTTCGAGGAGCGGAATCATCGGCCCGCCTCCCGCCGGCGCAGGCGACCGAGCCCGCGCAGGGCCGCCACCACGAGGCCGTCGGGGGCCGCCAGCACCACCACGACGAGGAGCAGGCCCATCACCACCAGGGCGTACTGGCTGCCGTAGATCGTCAGCGCCTGGAAGCCGCCGAGGACCAAGAGCGTGCCGATGAGCGTGGCCGTCAGGTCGCCGCGGCCGCCGACCGCAACCCAGATCACCGGCAGCGCGGCGGCGGTGAGCCCCATGCTGGAGGGCGTGATGTACTGGCCCCAGGCCGTGTAGAGGGTGCCGCTCAGGCCCGCGAGGGCCGAGCCGATCACGAAGGCGGCGAGCTGGTAGCGCCGCACGTCGTAGCCCAGCATCTCGGCCCGTTCCGGGTTTTCGCGGATCGCCACCAGCACGTTGCCGAACCGGGCGTTCACCAGGATGCGCAGCGCGAGGTAGACGGCGATCAGGAGGCCCAGGAGCCCGTAGTAGAGGGCGACGTCGGGAAACAGCACGACGTCGCCGTCGAACCACGGCACGGTCAGGGGCGGCATACCGCTCATGCCGTTGTAGCCGTTGAGGCGTGCCGCCCCGATCTTCCATTCCGGGCCGGCGGTCTGCGCCATGAAGCGCTCCAGGGCGAGCGTCACCGACAGGGTGATGATGCCGAGGAAGACCCCGCCGATCCGGCCGAAGAACAGGAAGTAGCCGAGGAGCGCCGCCATGACCGCCGAGAGCGCCACGGCCAGTACCAGCGCCGCCAGGGTGAAGCCGTAGGCAGCGCCGACATTGAGGGTCAGCACCCCGTAGGCGTAGCCGGACAGGCCGAAGAAGGCAGTCTGGCCGAAGCTGAGAGCGCCCCCGTAGCCCCAGATCAGGCACAGGCCGAGCGCCATGAAGACCCAGCAGAAGAAGTAGGCGGTGTTGCCGACCGTGTAGCCGTCCGCGAACCACGGGTAGGCGATGGCGGCGGCGACCACGAGGGCGAAGGCGGTCCAGAAGGCAGGCCCGCGTCCCAGGGTCTGCGGGCCTTCGAGGCGCCGGAGGAGGGTCAACGCCATGGCCTCAGACCCGCTCGCGCAGGATCAGGCCCGAGATGCCCCGCGGCAGCACCCGGATCACCAGGATCACCGCGACGAGGAGGCCGATCTGCCCGAAGAGCTGGCCCTGCCACGTCGTGAGCAGCGCCCGCACCGTGCCGAGCACGAGGGCCGCGGGCGCCGTGCCGAGGAAGATGTCGGCGCCCCCGACCACCACCGTGACGAAGGCCTCCATGATGAAGGTCGTCCCCATGGTCGGCACGATGGTCATGGTCGGCGCGTAGAGCCCGCCCGCGAGGCCCGCCAGCGCCGCGCCGAGGCCGAAGGTCAGGGCGTAGACGGTGCGCGTGTCGACCCCAAGGGCTTCGGCCATGTGCGGCACTTGGATGGTGGCGCGGGCGAGCGTCCCGAAGCGGGTGGCGTTGAAGGCGAGGTAGAGCCCGGCGAGCACCGCGACGGCGGCGACCATCAGCACCACGCGGTAGGTCGAGTAGGAGTAGCCGCCGACCGTGAAGCTGCCGAGCGGCGTGCCGATTCCCGGCATGCTGGAGCCCAGCAGGATCAAAGTGCCCTGCGTCGCCGCGAGGCTGATGCCCCAGGTCGCCACGATGGTGTCGAGGGGCCGCCCGTAGAGGTGGCGGATGACGAGGCGCTCCATCACCATGCCGACGGCCCCGGCCGCGAGCGCGCCCGCCAGGATGCCCAGGGGCAGCGGCAGCCCGGCCCGCGTGCTCGCCGCCGTGACGTAGGCGCCGCACATGATCAGCTCGCCGTGCGCGAGGTTGATCACGCCCATCATGCCGAACACCACCGCGAGGCCGCAGGCGGAGAGGACCAGGAACGAGAACGCGTCCCCGATCTGGTAGAGGAACGTGAAGGCGTGGGTCAGCAGGTCCATGCGGAGGCCCGATCGTAATGGCTTGGGGGCCGGGGCCGGGGCCCCGGCGGTGTCGCGTCGTCTCCGGCCCGGGACCGAGGCGCGCGGATATCGGTCCCGGCAGGTCAGGGCTTCGGCGGGTTGCTCGGCGTGTACTGCGCCATCGGATCCTTCTGCGTCAGGTCGCAGCCGGCCTTCCCGAGCCAGTAGGGCTGGATGTTGTCCCAGGTCTTCGGGAAGGAGATCGCGTGCTTCTCGTCGACCTTCGCGAGGTAGATCGTGTGGGAGGCGTGCTGGCTCTTCGGATCGATGCAGACCTTGCCCTCCGGCGCGTCCACGCAGACATCGCCCGCCGCGATGACCTTGCGGAGGTCGGCGCGCTTGGTCGAGCCGTTCGCCCGCTCGACCATCTGCTTGTAGAGGTAGACCGCGAGGTACGAGTTCTCGGCCTCCTGGTTGACGTAGGGCTCGTTCGGGAACTTCGCCTTCCACTTGGCGAGGAAGGCCTTGCTCGACGGGCTGTCGACCTCCTCGATGTAATTCGTGGTGACGTACATGTTGGCGAGGCTCGGGGGCTGGAAGCGCTTGTGCTCGTAGCCCTGGCCGATATTGACCGAGGAGCCCATCGGCACCTTCAGGTTCGCGGCCGCCGCCTGCTCGTAGTAGGAGGCCTGCGCGGTGCCGACGAGCAGGGTCATCAGGATGTCGGGCTTGGCCTTCTGGATGTTCTGGATCGTCTGCGAGAATTGCGACACGCCGAGGGGGATGAACTCCTCTCCGACCATCTCGCCGCCATTCTCCTTGACGATGTTGCGCACCCACTCGGCCGAGATCTGACCGAAATTGTAATCGGCCGCGATCGTGTAGACCCGCTTGCCGAACTTCTCCATCATCCACGGGATCAGCGTCGAGAATTGCTGCTCGGGCACCGCGCCGGTGACGACCATGTGTCCGTCGCAGACGCCGCCCTCGTACTGGTTGTTGTAGAAGGCGAAACCGTCGAGCTGGTCGACGATCGGCCGGTAGGCCTCGCGGGACGCGCTGGAGAAGCCCGCGAAGACGGCGTTGACCTTGTCGCGCTGGAGAACCCGGCGCATGAATTCCTGATAGCGCGTGTTGTCGGACTGCGTGTCGTAGATCACGAGTTCCAGCTTCCGGCCAGCAATGCCGCCGGCGGCGTTGATCTCGTCCGTGGCGAGCTGGATGCCGTGGACCTTGCCGATCGTGGCCAGCGCGAAATCACCGGACTGATCCTCGAGGACGCCGAGCTTGATCGGATCGGCGGCGCGAGCCGTGGGGGCGGCCAGGGATGCGCTCGCCAGCATGGCGGCCGCGAAGGCGGACCGGCGGGATCCGCGGGGCATTCTCGGCATCGGGGCGTCCTCGTCTTCGTGGGGGGCAAAAAAACTTCAGGACCGGGCGAGGCGCGGCGTCACGGCGGCCGCCGCGATGGACGGACGGCCCTGCACGAGCGCCTCGCAATAGGCTTCGAGGGGCTGGCGGGCGCGCATCGCGTCGCGGCGGAGGGCCTCGTAGGCCGCATCGTCGTCGAGGCCGTGCTCCTGCATCAGCCGCAGGATCGCCTTGACGACGTGGCGCCGGCCGCGCCGCCGCTCCTCGTGGCGCGCCAAGCGCTCCTCGAGCACGCGCCGTCGGTTGTGCTCGTTCACCGCGAGGAACAGAGCGGCATAGACTGAGGCGCCGTGGATCGGCTTTCGCAGGAGGCCGGTGGCGCCGAGCTGGAGCAGCCCCTTGAGCCGGCTTGGCGCCTCGACGCCCACGAGCCCGACCACCGGGACCGGCGGCAGGTCGGAGACGGCGCTCGCCGCGAGGCCCGGCAGCGGCAGGTCGCCGTCCACGATGACGATTTGGTGCTCGGGGTCGAGGATCCCGAAATCGAGCCAGGGCGCCTCGCCGGCCGGGACGACCGAGGCCACGGTGAGCCCGAGTTTCATCAGGGTGCCGGCGAGAATATCCGTCACCGTGCTCGGCGGGACGATCAGCAGGGCCTGCGCGCCGCTGAAATTCTGGATCAAGCGCGGATTCGTCATGGCACCACCCGCAGGCGCGGTCGCCGGCTCACAGGCACGACGCGCGGGTCGCTGCGTACCAGATAGGGATCCGGCGCCACCGGCTCTTCCGCCTGAGCCACGATGGTGAACCGGGAAGCCGCCGTCGACAGGCCGATCCGGGGCGTCAGGCAGGCGTGGAGCGTTGTCTCGTCGAGACGCACCGGTCCCTGCGGCGCGTCGAATCCGTCCGCGCAGGCCGCCCGACGCACGGTCGCGGCGTCCTGCGTGCCGGCCCGCGCCAGTGCCCGCGCCAGGAGATGGACCGCGATATACGAGGATTCTGTATCCGCCGAAGCAGTCGGTCCTTCGGGAAAACGCGCCGCATAGGCTGCCGTGAAGGCGCGGTTCCGGGGCGTGTCGATCGAGGTGAAATAGACGCTCGACGACAGATGGCCGTCGACCGCCTCCGGTCCAATCGCCTCCAGTTCCGGTTCGGCGAGGCTGCAACTCGCCACCGGCATCGTGCGGGGCTGGTCGATGCCGCGCGCGCGGCAGGTGCTGCGGAAGTCGCGGAAGAAGTGGTACGCCGACGTCCCGATCAGGGTGTTGAAGATGAAATCCGGCTTTGTGGCCAGGATCGCCTCGATTACCTGCTCGAAGGCGGTCTCGCCGACCGCGAGATAGCGCTCGCCCGCAACCTGGCCGCCGGCGATCGCCAACGTCTCACGCAGGATCCGGTTGTTCTCCCACGCCCAGATGTAGTTCGATCCGACGCAGAAGGCCGTGCGCCCGCCTCGTTCAAGCAGGTGCCGCACCAACGGGACGATGTGCTGATTCGGTGCTGCGCCGGTGTAGACCACATTCGCCGAGGTCTCGAACCCCTCATAATGCGACGGATACCAGAGCAAGGCATCCCGTTTCTCAAAGATCGGGATAATCTCCTTGCGGCTCGACGAGGTGTAGCAGCCGACGACGTGGCGGATGCCTGCGTCGAGGAGCCGCTCGGCGCCAGTGACGTAACCGCCGAGGGCGCCGAGCGGGTCGCAGATCACAGGCTCGAGGATGAGTTCGCCCTCGGCATTCACCTCCTCGACCGCCAGCAGCGCGCCGTTCAGCATGGCGCGCCCCACGAGACCATAGGGACCCTCCGCGGAGAACAGGAGGCCGATGCGGTGATGGCTGAGGCCCATGCAATCCTTCAGAACGCAAAAAGCCCGTCAGTGCGTGAGCACTGCGGGCGGCATCGCCGGAAAAGATCGAGACGTATTGGCGCGAAACTGGGCAGCCTTGCCCCGCGCCTGAAAACTAGGCTCTTCGGTTATAGGGGCGGTGTCAAGTCCCAAACAGTTCTTTCAGACATCTGGCCTCGCGCATCTCTTCGGCACGGTTCATCCGGCTCTCTCGGCCTGACCCCGATCATCTCCGTCCACGGAGCGCGTCAGCTGCCCCGATAGGTCGCGTAGCTCCACGGGGTGACGAGCAAGGGGACGTGATAGCGCCCGGTCGGGTCGGAGACCCCGAAGCGGACGGGGACGACATCGAGAAAGGGTGGCGATCCTTCCGGGCCTGATCGAGCGAAATAGGCGCCGATGTGAAACAGCAACTCGTAGGTGCCGGCGGATAGAGTCGCGTCGTCCAGAAGCGGTCCGTCGGTGCGCCCATCGGCATTGGTGACGGCCGAGGCGACACGCTCGGCCGTGCCGTCGGCAGCGAGGCGGCGCAGTTCGACGGTGACGCCTGCGGCCGGCTTGCCCGAAGTGGTGTCCAGCACATGCGTCGAGAGATGGCCCATGGTGACGAATCCTATCGGTGACCCCTCCGACGGCCCGCGCGCACGATGAGGGCGCGCGAGACGAGCACGCAGAACCCCGCAGGCGCAAGCCGAAAGAAGGCCGTCATCGCGCGAAGCCCTCGGGAGATTCCGCCCCTTGGCCGTCGAACACCGCATCGGCCCGCCTGCGCGGATGCGATGGCTGGCCGAGCTGCTGTTTCCAGAGAAATCTCGACGACAGGCCGGCCGATTATTCCGCCTTCCGGAATCATGAACTGCGCAGAACGGGCATTCCGCCGACACTGCGCCGGCGGCATTCTTCTGAAACGGCGCGGGGCACTCCCGGCCCGTGACGGAGAACCGCCATCATGAAGCTCTATCACCACCCCCTCTCGGGCCATGCACACCGGGCTCGCCTGTTCCTGTCCCTGGTCGGCGCACCGCATGAACTGATCGAAATCGATTTGAAGGCTGGTGAGCACAAGAAGCCGGGTTTCCTCGCGATGAACCCGTTCGGCCAGGTGCCGGTGCTCGACGACGACGGCGTGATCGTCACCGATTCGAACGCGATCCTCGTCTACGTCGCGAAGCGGCTCGGCCGGTCCGATTGGCTGCCTGAAGATCCGCAAGGCGCGGCGGCGGTGCAGCGCTGGCTGTCGGTCGCGGCGGGCGAACTCGCCTATGGCCCAGCCGCAGCGCGACTGATCACGGTCTTCGGCGCCAAGTTCAATCCCGCGGAGGTGATCGCCCGTGCGCACACGCTTCTGGCGCGGCTCGAGGCGCACCTCGCCGGCCGGGATTGGCTCGCGGGCGGGAGGCCGACCATCGCGGATGTGGCGATCTACAGCTACATGGCCCGCGCGCCGGAGGGCAATGTGGATCTGTCGGGCTACCCGAATGTCGGGGCGTTCCTGCGCCGGATCGAAGACCTGCCTGGCTTCGTCCCCTTCGCCAAGACCCCAGCCGGCCTCACCGCCGCGGCGTGACGGGCCGGCCCGGGCGCACCCGCGCCCGCGAGCGGATTCGAATGGAGGGCGCAAAGATGGATGAGGGACAGACCTTTGCGAAGCTGCCGACATGGCATGCCGGCGAGACGTCCATTCAGGAGACGGTCGGCGCCGCCGACCGGATGGAGATGATCGGTCAGAGGGTGGTGCGAGATTACATGCCCGACCAGCACCGCGCCTTCTACGCACAGATTCCCTTCATCGTGCTCGGCAGTGTCGATCAGCGCGGCGACGCCTGGGCCACGCTCGTGGCCGGCAGCCCCGGCTTCATCACCTCGCCCGCGCCCACGGTCCTCGACATCGCCGCCCGGCCCGGGCCAGGCGATCCCGCGGCCCAGGGGACACAGGACGGCGACGCAATCGGCCTCCTCGGGATCGAGCTTCACAGCCGCCGACGCAATCGCGTCAATGGGGTCGTCCGGTCCAGAACCGGCGGGATCCTGCGGCTCGACGTCGATCAGAGCTTCGGCAATTGTCCGCAGTACATCCAGCTCCGGGACATGACCTTCGTCGGAGACCCGACCGTGCCGGTCACGGCTTCGGTCGAGGAGAGCGTGGATCTCGACGAAGCGGCGCGCGGCCTGATCACGGCGGCCGACACGTTCTTCGTGGCGTCCTACGCCGAGCGCGAGGGCCGGCGCCAGGTCGACGTCTCGCATCGCGGCGGCAAGGCGGGATTTGTCCGCATCGCCGCGGACGGCGCGCTGACCATTCCCGACTTCGCCGGCAACCTGTTCTTCGCCACCCTCGGCAACATCCTTCTCAACGGCAAGGCCGGCCTCGTCTTCGCGGATTTCGAGACGGGCGAACTTCTGCACCTGACCGGCGACGCCACGGTGATCCTGAACTCGCCCGAGATCGCCGCCTTCCAGGGCGCCGAGCGGCTCTGGAGCTTCAGGCCGCGCCGGGTCATCCGCAGGCGCGGCGCCCTCCCTCTGCGCTGGTCGTTCCGGGCGGATGGCTGGTCGCCGAACGCATTGATGACCGGCGACTGGGCAGAGGCCGCCGACCGAGTCCGGGCGGCCGCCCGCGCGACCCAGTGGCGGCCATTCCGGGTGACGAAGATCGTCGACGAGAGCCGCTTCATCCGGTCCTTCCACCTGGTGCCGGATGACGGCGCCGGACGGCTTCCGCACCGGGCGGGCCAGCACCTCCCGATCCGCGTGACGCTGCCCGGAGCGGATGCGCCCGTCATCCGGACCTACACGCTCTCGGTCGCCCCCTCGGACACGAACTACCGCATCAGCGTGAAGCGCGAGGGGATCGTGTCGGGCCATCTCCACGACCGCATCCGGGTCGGGGACATCATCGAGGCGCGCGCGCCCGACGGGGGCTTCACCCTCGATGCCCACGAGGGGCGCCCTGCGGTGCTGCTGGCCGGCGGCGTCGGGATCACGCCGCTCCTCGCGATGCTCCGGCACGTGGTCTACGAGGGACTGCGCACCCGCGACATTCGGCCGACCACGCTCATCTACGCCGCCCGCTCGCGGGCGGACCGCGCGTTCGACAGGGAGCTGTCCGAGCTGGTCGCGGCGGCGCAGGGCGCAGTCCGGATCGTGAGCGTCCTCAGCGACGTCTCGGATGCCCAGGCCGGCATCGACTACGAGGCCGCCGGCCGGATCGACATGGCCCTGCTCACGCGCATCCTGGCTTTCGCCGATTACGACTTCTACCTGTGCGGACCGTCGGCCTTCACCCAAGCGCTCTATGACGGGCTGCGCGGCTACAACGTGGCAGATGACCGGATCCACGCAGAGGCGTTCGGTCCCTCTGGGCTGGTCCGCAAGGGAACGCCGGGGATCGCCGCGCCACCTCGGCCGCCGGCCGCCACCGAGACCGTGCCGGTGACCTTCCTCGACACCGGCAAGGAGGCGCGCTGGACGCCGGATTCCGGCAGCCTCCTCGACCTCGCCGAAGCCCGCGGCCTCGCACCCGCATTCAGCTGCCGCGCAGGAAGCTGCGGAACCTGCCGCACCAGGCTGCTCGCCGGCGCGGTGACCTATCGCAAGGAACCGAGCGCGGCCTTGGCCGAGGACGAGGTGTTGATCTGCTCGGCGGTGCCCGCTGAGGGAACGGACCGGGTGCAGCTCGCGCTGTGACGCCCCTGCGCGTCCGGTACGCTTCACCCCGCTCCGTTTTGCACCTTCCTGGATCGTCGGCGGCAGATCATTCTGCGCTGCCTCGACATCAAGCCGGGGCCATTCTCTTCACCCCGCAAAGCCAAGGAGTACCCCATGTCCCGTCCGCCGCTGCCGCCCTTCGACGAACAGAGCGCCATCGTAAAGGTCCGCCTCGCCGAAGATGGTTGGAACAGCCGCGATGCCGCCAAGGTCGCCCTCGCCTACACGACCGATACCCGCTGGCGGAACCGCGCCGAGTTCCTGAACGGGCGGCAGGAGGTGGAGGCGTTCCTGACCCGCAAGTGGAACCGCGAACTCGAATACCGCCTCATCAAGGAACTCTGGGCCTTTACCGGCAACCGGATCGCCGTGCGCTACGCCTACGAGTATCACGATGATAGCGGCCATTGGTTCCGGGCCTACGGCAACGAGAACTGGGAATTCGCCGACGACGGTCTGATGCGCTATCGGCACAGCAGCATCAACGAACTGCCGATCACGGAAGCGAACCGCAAGTTCCACTGGCCGCTCGGGCGCCGGCCGGACGATCATCCGGGCCTGAGTCAGTTCGGCTTCTGATCATCCGGCCACCAGGCCGGTGCGGGAGGCCAACCGGATGTCAGCGTCGCGATGCGGCCTCAACAACCTGGAGCGAGGCCATGGATCGTTGGCAGGCCATGCGCATCTTCGCCAAGGTCGCCGAGACGGCGAGCTTCGCGCAGACTGCCCGCCTCCTGCACATGAGCCCGCCGGCCGTGACGCGCGCCGTGGCTGGGCTCGAAGAGGCCATCGGCGCCCGGCTCCTGATCCGGACGACCCGCTCCGTGAAGCTGACGGAGGCGGGTAGCCGCTATTACGAGGATTGCCGGCGGATCCTGGCCGACATCACCGAGGCGGAATCGGCGGCGGCCGGCTCGAACGCGACGCCAACGGGGACGCTCGCGGTCACGGCATCGGTGCTGTTCGGGAAGATGCACGTGCTCCCGATCGTGACCGATTACCTCGACACCTACCCGACGATGTCGGCGCGGGCCCTCTTCGTCGACCGCCCGGTCAACATCGTCGAAGAGGGGATCGACGTGGCAATCCGCATCGGTCACCTGACCGATTCCGGATTCGCGGCCGCCCGGGTCGGTTCAGTCCGCCACGTCATCTGCGGTGCACCGGCTTATTTCGCGCGGCACGGCGTGCCGACGAGCCCGGCGGATCTGAAGCGGCACCGAATCGCGGTCTCCACCGGCGCCTGGGCGTCGCCGGAATGGCGATTCGGGCGGAATGAGCGAGTGGTCATCCACCCGACCCTGCAGGGAAACACCAGCGAGATCTCGATCGGCGCTGCCCGATCAGGCTGGGGGCTGACCCGGGTCCTGCATTATCAGATTGGGCCGGACCTGCTCGAAGGCCGCCTCGAAATCGTGCTCGCCGAGTACGAGGAAGCGCCGCTGCCCGTCCACGTCCTGTACCCCGAAGGCCGGCACGCGCCCGCGAAGGTGCGGACCTTCGTCGACCTCGCGGTGTCACGCCTGCGCGCCAACCGGACGCTGAACTGAACCCGTGCGGCGCCGGATTCCAGCCTGGCCGAACGACAAGAGGTTCAACGGCCATTGTCGTCGGTCAAAACGCGGGACCGGCGATGCGCCGGCCGCGGTCGCATTGGTCGCAGCCCGCCGGCGGAAAGGATGGTTCTGTCTTAAGTTAAAGTTTCCGTGGCTCACGCACCTTCTGCGAGCGGCTGGGGCCGGCACGTGAAGACACCCGAACGCGCGAGCGCACGCGGCCGGCACTGCCTTGGCCGGTCGCCGGGATCTCGACGGCACGGGGCGTCTGGGCCGGCCGCATGGCATGGGCGCGAGGGCGCGCCCGGCGGCAGTCTGAGGGGAGACGGGCGCATGGACCAGTGGACCCGCCTGGACCCGATCTTCGATTCCGAGGCGGCGGCGCGGGACATCGCGGCCGCGGCCGCGCTGCGCGCGGATGCCCAGGATCACGACGCGGGCTTCCCGCAAGAGGACATTGACGATCTCGCCCGGCTGGGCTTGCTCGCCGCCCCCATCCCGGTGGAGCACGGCGGCGCCGGGCTCGGGACGGAGCCGGGTGCGGGAACCCTGGCGGAGGTCCTGCGCCTGGTCGGCTATGGGAGCCTCGCCCTCGGCCGGCTCTACGAGGGGCATGTCAACGCCCTCCAGCTCATCGCCCGATACGGCGCCCCCGACCAGCGGGATCGCCTGTTCGCCGACGCGCATGCCGGCCACCTCTTCGGGGTCTGGAACACGGAACCCTCTGAAGGCGGCCTGCGGGTCGAGGCCCAGGACACCGATGCACGACTTCATGGCGTGAAGACCTTCGCGTCGGGTGCGGGGTCTGTCACCCGCGCCCTCGTCACCGTCGGGCATCCGAACCAAGCCGGCACGGCGATGATGGTGGTGCCGCTTCAGGCCGGGACCCGGGCAGATCTCTCGGCCTGGCGGGCGCAGGGCATGCGCGCGTCGGCGACCGGCACCGTCGACTTCACCGGCCTCGCCTACGAGGCCGACGCCATTCTGGGCCATCCCGATGACTATTTCCGCCAGCCCGCCTTCTCGGGCGGCGCGTGGCGCTTCGCGGCGGTGCAGCTCGGCGGCATCGAAGCGGTGTTCGATGCTTGGCGCGGGCATCTGGACCGCCTCGACCGGGGCGGCGACCCGCACCAGCTGGCGCGCCTCGGCGAGGGCGCGATCGCGGTCGAAGGCGCGCGGCTCTGGGTCGAGCGCGGGGCGAAGGTTGCATCGGAGGCCGCGCTGCCGCCCGAACGCGTCGTCGCCTACATCAATCTGGTCCGCCTCGCGGTCGAACGTGCCGGCCTCGACGTTCTTCAGCTGGCCCAGCGCTCGGTCGGCCTGCAGGGCTTCCTGCGCGGCCATCCGCTGGAGCGGCGCGCGCGCGACCTCGGCACCTACCTGCGCCAGCCCGGACCGGATCGTGCGCTCACCGGCGCGGCGTCTGAAATCCTGCGCATTGGCGGCATGGCGGGAGATCTGTGGACCGAGAACGCCGCATGATCAGGCCGCCGAGCCGCGAAACCGCACCGCGGGCCGCCTGGCTGGACACGCCGGAGCGGTACGGCCGCGTCAGCCGCGGCTTCCACTGGCTGATGGCCGCCCTGTTCGCCTGGCAGTTTGCGGGCGCGCTGCTCTACGTCACGATCGGCGACACGACACTCACGCGCCTCGTCGGCGGCAGCCACTTCACCCTCGGCTTCACGCTGCTCGTGCTCGTGCTCCTGCGCGCAGCCTGGGGGCTCGCCAATCGCCGCCGCCGGCACGGCGGCCCGGGACGCGCCGCGACGGCCGGCCACGCCCTGATCTATCTCCTGATGATCCTGATCCCGAGCCTCGCTCTTCTGCGCCAATACGGGTCGGGCAAGCCCTTCGCGCCCTACGGCATCCCGCTGATGCCGGCGCGTGAAACGAAGATCGCGTGGATGATGCATCCTGCCGATCTGTTCCATTACTGGCTGGGCTTCACCCTCCTGGCCGCCGTCATCGGCCATGCCGCGATAGCGGTGCTGCACCGCAGGCTCTGGAACGAGCCCGTCCTGCAGCGCATGACGTGAACGGCCGCGCCGATGGCGTGAGATCGTCAGGCCTTGATCGCGCTGGCCGCCCGGTCGGGAAGTGGGGCGTCCAGCGTGAACACCACGCCGCGGGACCGGTACTCGATCTCCGCCGAGCCGCCCATCTCGGCGGACAGCGCCCGCTCGATGAGGCGCGTGCCGAAACCGCCGCGCGTCGGCGCCGTCACTGCCGGACCTCCGACCTCCTCCCACCGGAACCAGAGATGGGCCGGCTTCGCGCCATCCATCACATCCCAATTGAGGATGACCCGACCCTTGTCGTTCGAGAGGGCGCCGTACTTGACCGCGTTGGTCGCCAGCTCGTGGAGAGCCATCGTGAAGGCGAGGGTCAGGCGCGGCGTCAGCCAAACCTCCGGGCCATTGATCAGGAACCGCTGCCCCGCGCCACCGCGGAACGCCGTGAGGGTACCCTCCACGATCACGCTTAGCGTGGCGCCGATCCAGCTCTCGCGGGTCAGAACGTCGTGGGCGGCCGAGAGCGACTGCAGCCGCGCGTCGAGGGTCCTGTGGGCTTCGTCCAGGGAGGCGGCGTTGCGCAGGGTCTGGTGGGCGATCGACTGCATGGTCGCCATCGAGTTTTTCACCCGGTGGTTCAACTCGTCGGCCAGGAGGGTGCGGTGCTCCTCCGCGCGCTTGCGCTCGGTCACGTCGATGGAGACGCCGGCCATGCTGAGAGGCTGGCCGACCGCATCGTAGAAGGTCTGGCCCCGGATCTGCAGCCACCGCATCTCGCCAGCGGGCGTGCGCGCCCGATACTCGATGTCATAGTCGCTGTGCTCGCGGATCGACGTCTGCACCGCCGCCTGCATGCGGGGTCGGTCCTCGGGATCGATCGCGGCGATCAGATCCTCGTAGCTGAACGGATCGCCCGCGGAACGTCCGAAATTCTCCTTGCAGGTCTCGGAGGCCACCAGTCGCATCTCGGCGAGATCGAGCGTCCACGAACCGAAACGGCCGGCTTTCAGGATGAAACGCAGCCGCTCCTCGCTGCGGGTGAGTTCGCTCGTGCGGCGCTCCACCTCCTGCTCGAGCACCGCACGATCACGCTGCATCCGCGTGAGCTTGTCGCGCTCCAGCGTCACGTCGAACTGAGAGGCGCAGAAATAGGTCAGCGCACCATCCCGATCGAAGACCGGCGAGATCAGAAGCCGATTCCAGAAGACCTCGCCGTCCTTCTTGTGGTTAAGCAGCTCGATCTCGACCGGAACTCGACCCTCGACGGCCGCTCTGATCTTCGCGATATCCGACTTGTTGGTCTCCGGCCCTTGCAGGAAGCGGCAGTTCCGGCCGATGATCTCGTCGTGGTCGTAGCCGGTCAGACTCGAGAATGCGGCATTGACGAAGACGATGGGATTATCGGGCTGACTAGGGTCCGTGATCAGCATCGGCATCCGCGTCGCCCGCACGGCGGAGACGAAGGGATCGGTACTCGCGTCGCTCCGGGCGAACTCCGCTTCGAAGCGCGAGCGTTCCTGCTGATCCGTCAAAGTCCCGTCGCCCTTGCCACGACCTGCACAAGGCGACCTTCGGCCGCGATGGGCATACGTATCATAGGGAGGTTCGCTTGTGCACAATCCTCATAATGGCCAAGACGCCGCAGGCATGCGACGGCCGGTCGTATCGCTAAGCCGCAGCCGGACCGGGACCAAATCCCGCGGGCGAGCGCGAGCCAAGATGATCGCGCAGAGTCCGGCCCTCATACTCGGTCCGGAACAGGCCGCGCCGACGCAGTTCCGGCAGGACCAGCGCGATGAAGTCGTCGAGGCCGCCCGGTAGCGTCGGCGGCATGATGTTGAACCCGTCGGCCCCGCCGGACCGGAACCGCTCCTCCATCTCGTCCGCGATCTGGGCAGGCGTGCCGACGATCTGCGAGTGGCCGCGCGCGCCCGCGATGCGCAGGTAGAGCTGACGCAGGGTCAGACCTTCGCGACGGGCGAGGTCGACCATCAGCTGCTGGCGGGACTTGATGCCGTCCGTCTCGGGCAGTTCCGGAACCGGCCCGTCGGGATCGTATCCCGAGAGATCGTGGCCGCCGATCATGCGGCCGAGCAGAGCGAGGCCGACCACGGGATCGATCAGCTCCTGCAAGGCCTCGAACTTCGCCCGCGCCTCGGCCTCGCTGCGTCCGACGACGGGAAACAAGCCCGGCATGACCTTCAGGTCGCCGGGTGCGCGGCCAAAACGCGCCATGCGCTCCTTCAGATCGCCATAGAAGGCCACCGCCTCCTCCAGCGTCTGATTGGCCGTGAAAACGATCTCGGCGGTGCGCGCCGCCAGATCTTTGCCGGGCCCGGACGATCCCGCCTGCACCAGCACGGGCTGGCCCTGCGGCGTGCGCGAGATGTTGAGCGGTCCGCGGACCTCGAAATGCTTGCCGCGGTGGTTCAAGGGCCGAAATCCATCGGGCTTCGAGAACTGTCCGCTGGCGCGGTCGATGATCACCGCGCCGTCGTCCCACGTGTTCCACAGGCCGAGGACCACGTCCACGAACTCCTCGGCGCGCTCGTAGCGATCGGCGTGCCGGGCGATCCGGTCGCCGCCGAAATTCGCCGCCTCCGCGTCGGTCGCGGATGTGACGAGATTCCAGCCGGCCCGTCCGCCGCTGAGATGGTCGAGGGACGCGAACCGGCGCGCGACGTTGTAGGGCTCGTTGAAGGTGGTGGAGGTGGTGGCCACGAGACCGATCCGGCGCGTCACCGCCGCGAGCGCCGACAGCAGCGTCAGAGGCTCGAAATGGGTCGAGCGCGCGGTGCGCTCGCTCGACCTCAGATCCAGGTCCCGGATACCGGTTCCGTCCTCCAGGAAGATGAGGTCGAACTTCGCGGCTTCCGCCCGCTGCGCCCAGCCGACATACCGATCGAGGACGAGGCCTCCGTCGGCTTCGCTCGAAGGATGTCGCCAACCGGCGACGTGGTGCCCGGTCGCGTAGAAGAACGCGCCGAGGCGCAGGGTGTCCTGTCTCATCGAACCGACCGTCATCGAGCCTGATCCGCTCCGTGCCGCTTGCGCAGGCCGGAGTCTAGCCGAGCCGCCTCCACAGGCGAACTCAGGATTGCACGAGTGATGCACAACTGGCTGACGCTGTGACCATTCAGCGAATTGCCCGGAGCTGCGGCTCGGAGCGCGTCAGTGGGAACCGCAGGGGTCGGGCACGTTCTCGGATGGACGGTCGCGCAGGTCGGACGTGGCATGGCGCCCGTGCCGTGCCGCCAGGGAATGCCGCGCCTGCTGCATCGGCAGGAGGGCCGAAAAGGGGCCGGACCCCGTGCGGACGCGCTGCGAAAGCCGCGATTGCGAGACCGGAACGTCGGCCGCCGACCATCACGATCCTCTCGTCGAGGATCATGCCGCGCCCTCCCCCTCCCGGGGCAGCCCACCGCCACACAGCAGCCCTCGTGCCCCTCGCGAGCGGCCCCTTCGCGCCGAGCAGAACATGATCGGCCCTCGAGGTCGGACACCACCCCGTCCGCGCATCGACGCGTAAATTATTCTCGTCCTACGCTTGACGGACGAATATTCTTGTCTCGAGGCCGGCAAGTAGAGAACGGCCTTTTATTGACTCCGTGACCGGCCGACCGGATCTTGTCTTCACCGTCACGCGAAGGGCCGCACACGGAAGATGAAGACGCAGGCGCGGTCCGGTCGCGATTCCGGAGCGAGGAGTATGTCGACTCGGATCGACCGCTTGGCGCTATGCCGTCCCCGCACATCTTCGGAAGCGCACGGCGGACCGATCCGCTGACCGCGCCGCGCCTCTGAACTCAGCCGCCCGGACGAGACCGACCCGGACCGCGCCGCGACGTGGATCGCCCGTCCCGCGAACATCGAACCCCGCTTTTCGCCTCTTCTCACGACGTCAGGCCCGACCCATGATCTCCACTCGCCGATCGATCCTGGCCGCCGGCCTCGCTTTGGGCGGCCTTGGTGTGCTCGCGACGCGCGAGGTCCGCGCCGAGGGCCCGAACGAGATCCGCCTGGACTGGGCGACCTACAATCCGGTCGGCCTGCTCCTGAAGGAGAAGGGCTTCCTCGAGGAGGCGCTGGCGCCACGGGGAATCAAGGTCCGCTGGGTTCAGTCGCTCGGCTCCAACAAGGCGCTCGAATTCCTGAACGCCGGCGCGATCGATTTCGGCTCGGCCGCCGGAGCCGCAGCCCTCGTCGCGCGGATCAACGGCAACCCGATCAAGGCGATCTACGCCTATTCGCGCCCCGAATGGACGGCGCTCGTAACCCGTAGAGAAAGCGGCATCACCAAGCCGGCCGACCTGAAGGGCAAGCGCGTCGCGGTTACGCGAGGCACCGATCCGCACATCTTCCTGATCCGCGCGCTGCAGGGCGCCGGGCTCACCGAGCGCGACGCCAAGCTCGTATTGTTGCAGCACCCGGACGGACGGACCGCCCTCGACCGTGGCGACGTCGATGCCTGGGCCGGCCTCGACCCGATGATGGCGGCGGCCGAGATCGAGAACGGCGACGTGCTGTTCTACCGCGACGCCGCCGCGAACACTTGGGGTCTGCTCGATGTCCGGGAAGACTTCGCGACGGCGCATCCGGATCTCGTCCGAACGGTGATTGCCGCGTACGAGCGGGCCCGCGCCTACGCGCTCGCCAACCCGCAGGCGCTCACTGCGACCCTCGTCGCGGCCACCAAATTGCCGGGGCCGGTAATCGCCCGCCAGATCGAGCGGACCGACCTGTCCCAGCCAGCGATCGGCGCCGCCCAGGCTGAGTCGATCAAGGCGGCCGGCACGGCCCTGCAGCAGGCCGGAGTGATCCCGGCGGGCACCGACGTGGCCGCGGCTGTTGATGGCCTGCTCGACGCGCGCTTCAATCCCGTCGCCGGACAGTGAGCGGCGGCGTGCCGCTGCTGCGGCGGAGCGGTCGCGCGGGCCTGGGGCTGCTTCTACCGCTCGTTCTTGCGGCCGGTTGGGAGATCGCAGTCGCGACGGGCGCGGCATCGGGGCGGCTTCTGCCGCCGCCGAGCCGGATCGGCGCGACACTCTGGGCGCTCGCCGCGTCGGGGGATCTGTGGATGCATGTCGAGGCGACCCTCATCCGGGTCGGGCTCGGCTTCCTGTGCGGGGCGGCGGCCGGGATCGTCGCGGGCGCCCTCGTCGCGACCATCCCGGCGCTGCGCTGGCTCATTGATCCGAGCCTACAGGCGCTGCGCGCCGTCCCGTCGCTCGCCTGGGTGCCGCTCTTCATCCTGTGGTTCGGCATCCTCGAGACACCGAAGGTGCTGCTGATCGCTGTGGGCGTGTTCTTCCCGGTCTATGTCGGCGTCTCGGGAGCGATCGCCTCGGTGGACCGCAAGCTGGTCGAGGTCGGGCGGATCTTCCGGCTGTCCCGCTTCGCTCTCGCCCGCCGGATTCTCCTGCCGGCGGTGCTGCCGGCGACGCTTGTGGGCCTGCGCACCGGGCTCGGCCTCGGCTTCCTGTTCGTCGTGGCGGCGGAGCTGATGGGTGCCTCCGAGGGCCTCGGCTACCTGCTGGTCGACGGTCAGCAATTCAGCAAGCCCGATCAGATCGTGGCGGCGATCATCGCCTTCGCCCTGGTCGGCAAGGCGGCCGACATGGCCCTGGTCACGCTGACATCGCCGCTGACACGGTGGCAGGATACCGTGCGGGACAGCCTGTAATGACCGCCTCGGGGCTGAAGTGGCGCGCCGAACCGGGCATTGTCCGACGCCGCGATGCCTACGCCATACCCGCGCGAGAGACACCCGTGCTGACCGTTGACGACCTGTCGAAGATCTACGCAGACGGCACGCAGGCCCTGTCGCAAATCACCCTGTCCGTGCGGGAGGGTGAAATCGTCGCGCTGATCGGCGGTTCGGGCTGCGGGAAAACCACGCTCCTCCGGCTGATCGCGGGCCTTGACCAAGCAAGCCGCGGGGCCGTGCAGGTAGACGGCGAGACGATCCGCGCGCCCCATCCGAGCATCGGTGTCGTGTTCCAGGAACCGCGGCTGCTGCCCTGGCTCGACGTGGCCGGCAATGTCGGCTTCGGCCTCGCCAATCTGCCTCGATCCGAGCGCCGGACGCGCGTCTCGCGCGCGTTGGAGCGGGTCGGGCTCGCCGAGCATGGCGGCCGCTGGCCTCGGGAACTGTCCGGCGGCCAGCAGCAGCGCGTCGCCATCGCTCGGGCTTTCGTGGCGCAGCCCCGGGTGCTGCTCCTCGACGAACCGTTCTCCGCACTCGACGCCTTCACCCGGAAGGGGCTGCACGATCAGCTCCTCGATCTCTGGGCCGAGTCGAAACCGACGGTCCTGATCGTCACGCACGATGTCGGCGAGGCCGTCACTCTGGCCGATCGGGTCGTGGTGATGCGCCCGCGACCCGGACGCCTGGACGAAACGGTAGCGATTGGTCTCGCCCGCCCGCGCGAACCCGTGGCGGCGACCTACGAGGAGGCCGTGCGCCGCGTGTTGGCTGCCCTCGACCACTCCCTGCGCCCAGCCGCGACTAAGCCGCCGCCCACCCCCGAGACCCGCGCGAGCTGGTGGTAGGGCCGTCCGGGCTCGGCTGGCTCATTGATGGATGACACGATGCTCCTGTCTCGCCGAACCCTCCTCGCCGGCCTTTCGGCATCCGCCGTGGTGGCGCTGCCCCAGGTGGCCGTTGCGGCCGGCGCGCTGCGCATCGGCTATCAGCGCTCCTCGACGCTGATCGCGTTGCTGCGTCAGGATGGCGGTCTGGAACGCGCGTTGGCGCCGCTCGGCACGACCCTGTCCTGGCACGAATTCACCAGCGGCCTGCCGATCATGGAGGCGCTCAATGCCGGGCAGATCGACGTCTCGGCCGACGTCGCCGACACGGTTCCGATCTTCGCTCAGGCCGCCGGCGCCCGGATCAGTTACATCGCCCAGGAGGCGCCCTCCCCCGAGGCACAGGCGATCCTCGTGCCCGCAGACTCGCCGGCCAAGTCCGCGGCAGACCTGCGCGGTCGCCGGGTGGCGGTGACCAAGGGCGCCGGCAGCCATTACCTGCTCCTCGCGGCCCTCGGCGAAGCGGGCCTCACCTTCAAGGACATCACTCCCGCCTACCTGACGCCGGCCGACGGGCGTGCTGCCCTGGCGAGTGGTGGGGTCGAAGCATGGGTCGCCTGGGACCCGTTCCTGTCCGCCGCCCGGCAGCAATCGGCGGCCCGCGTGCTCCGCGACGGTGTCGGCCTCTCGCTGTACAAGCGCTATTATCTCGCGGCCGATCCCTACGTCGCGGCCAACGGTCCGGTATTGGCGACCTTGTTCGCTCAGGTCGCCGAGACGGGCAATTGGGTGAAGGCCAATCCGGCTGGGGCGGCCGCCCGCCTCGCGCCCCTCTGGAAGATCGAACCCGAGGTGATCCTGCGCGCCACCGAGCGCCGCAGCTACCGGGTTGAGGCGGTCACCCGCGCCGGCCTCTCGGAGCAGCAGAAGATCGCCGATGCCTTCCGCGCGGAAGGGTTGCTGCCCCGGGCTGTCGACACCTCGGCGCTCGGCATCTGGGCGCCGCAGGGCCGCTGAGCGGCCGCATCCGCTTCAGAATCGGATGGCGGTGAGCGCCTGATCCTCGGGCTCGTCCTGCTGGAACCGGGCGAATCGCAGCGCCAGCACCGGCAGGATCAGGAGGTTCAGCACGGTCGAGGTGACGAGGCCGCCTAGGATCACCAGGGCCATCGGACCCTCGATCTCGCGGCCGGGCTCACCGGCGCCGAGCGCCAGCGGCAACAAGCCCAGGCCCGTGACGAGGGAGGTCATCAGAATCGGCACCATCCGGTCCGCGGCGCCCTCCGCCGCCGTCGCCGCGTCCCAGGGGCGCCCGTCCCGGGTCACCATCTGCTCATAATGGGCGATCATCATCACGCTGTTGCGCAGGGAGATGCCCGACAGCGTCACGAAGCCGACGATCGAGCCCAGCGACAGAACCCCGCCGGTGAGCGCCGCCGCGGCTACGCCGCCCACGAAGGCGAAGGGCAGGTTGACGAGGACCAGAAGCAGGTTCGCCGCCGAACCGGTCACGATGGCGAGGAGCACCACGATGCCGAAGCCGGCGAGCCCGGCATGGACCAGGAGGTCGCGGCGGGCCGCCGCCTGCGCTTCGGCGGCACCCGAGAAGGTGATGTAGACACCCTCGGGCAGGCGCACCTCGCGGGCGATCTTGCGCTTGGCCGCCGCCACGAAGCCCGCCATGTCGCGGTCACCGACGTTGGCGGTCACCGCCTGCACCCGCTGCGCGCCGAGATGCTGCACCTGGTACCGGCCGGCGCTCTCGTAGACATCGGCGACCTGCGCCAGGCGGACGTAGCGTCCGCCGGGTGTCCGCAGGGGCATGTCGCCCACCGCGCTGAGACGGCCGCGGACGCGCGCGTCGAGGATCACCAGCACGTTGAACACGGCATTGCCGCGATAGGTTTGACCGACGATGTCGCCCTGATAGGCGGTGCGCACCGCCTCCAGCACCTCCACGGGGTCGAGCCCCCAGTGGCGCAGATCCACCGGGCGCAGCGCCACTGTGACCTGCGGCAGCCCGGCCGGCGAGGCCTGCTGGACATCCCGGGCGCCCTTCACCTCCGAGAGCTCCTGCGCGACCGAACGGGCGGCCGCCTCGATCCGGTCGAGGTCGTTGCCGACGACATTGACCACGACCGGTGCGGTGAAGCCTGAAACCGTTTCCTCGATGCGCTCGGTGAGGAAGGTCTTCAGCGAGAAGGCCGCCCCCGGGAAGCCGGCGATCAGCTGTCGGATCCCGCTCTCGATCCGGCGCTGGGCGGCCCCATCGAGGCCTGGGTCGAGGTCGATGTGGATCTCGCTGTAATGCGGCCCGGCCGTATCCTCGGCAGCCTCGGCCCGACCGATCTGCGCCGCCACGGCGCGGACGCCCGGGATCGCCTGGAGGTCCTCGGTGATCAACGTCCCGAGCCGCTGCGATTCCTGAAGGGAGGTGCCGGGGATGGCTACCATGTGCAGGATCATGTGCCCTTCCTTCAGGTCGGGGAGGAACACGGCTCCGAGCGTCGGCAGGATTGCGGCCCCGGCGAGGGTGATCAGCAGGGCGCCCGCCATAGCGGTCCGCGGCACCCGACCGATCCCGGCGAGCAGCCGCAGGTAGGCCGCCCTGCTCCAGCGCACCACCGGCGGGTCGGGCGGCGCTGTGCCTGCACCGCGCGCGATCCGGCCGCCGAGGAGCAGGAGCGCGAGGGCCGGCGTGACCGTGAGCGCCACGACGAGCGAGGCGATGACCGCCGCGATGTAGGCGAGCGCCAGCGGACCGAACAATCGGCCGGCAACGCCGGTCAGCGCCAGGACCGGCAGGAACATCAGGATCACCGCAAGAGTCGCGTAGGCGACCGAGGTCCGCACCTCCAGCATCGCGGCCAGCACCACATGGGCGGCACCGCGTGTGGTACCGCGCGCCTCCCGCAGCCGGCGGGAGACGTTCTCGACGCCGATCACCGCATCGTCGACCACCTCGCCGATGGCGAGGGCCAGGCCGCCGAGCGTCATCGTGTTGAGGCTCTCGCCCCAGGCCTGGAGGGCCAGGGCGGCGGCGATCAGCGACAGCGGGATCGCCGCCGCGCTGATCACCGCAGCGCGCCAGTCCGCCAGGAAGACGAGGAGCACGATCACGACCAGGACGCCGCCCAGCGCGAGTGCCTGCATCACATTTCCGGTGGCGACGTCGACGAAATTCGCCGGCCGGAACAGGTCGCTCCGCAGGTTCACGCCCTCGCGCTTCAGGACCGGGCGAAGTTCGTCGAGGGCGGCCTCCAGGCGGGTTGTCACGGCGCGGGTGTCGACCCCGGCCTGGGCGCCGACCATCAACAGAACGCCGGGCTTGCCGTCCACGAGCGCCGCGCTGATCGCCGGCTCCGGAGCGGTTGTGACGGTGGCCACGTCCGAGAGGACGACGCTTGCTCCGCCATCGTTGTGGAGCACGATCTGGCCGAGCGCCTCCGGGGTGAGCGACTGCCCCTCGGTCCGAAGCAGGACACGCTGGTTCGGGGTATCGACGAAGCCCGCACCGCGGACGCCGGTGCCCTTTCGGGCGGCTGCCAGGACATCGTTGAGGCCGATCTGGAAGCGGATCAGGTCGTCGGGGCGGACCTGAACCTGCAGAGTGCGCACGCCGCCGCCGTAGATCGAGACCTGCGCGATGCCCGGGACGGCCTGAAGCCGCCGACGCACGGTCCATTCCGCGACTTGACGCAGGTCCATGGCATCGCGGCTCTCGGAGGTGAGCCCGACAAGGAGCACGGTGAGCGTCGAGGAGGTCAGCGGAGTCATGGCGGGCGCAGCCACGCCGTCCGGCATGCGGCCGGCGAGCGCCGCCAGACGCTCGTTCACCCTCTGGCGGACCCGGTCGACGTCGCTGCCGGGCCTGAACGCCGCGGTGATCACCGACAAGCCCTGGATCGAGGTGGAGCGCAGGGTCTCCAGGCCCGGCAGGCCGCCGACCGCCACCTCCACAAGCTGCGTGACCAGAACCTCGACCTGCTCCGAATCGAGGCCCGGCGCCTCGGTCTGGATCGTCACGGTCGGCGGCGCGAATTCCGGGAAGACGTCGTAGCGCGCGCCCGTTAGAGCGTAGAGGCCGAATACCAGGACTGCGCAGGCCAGCGCCAGGACCACCCGCGGCAGCCGGACGGCGAAGCCGACGAGGGCAGCCTGCAGACCGCGGGGGCCTACGGCAGGGGGCGACTCAATCATCGTCGTCGCCCACGACGCGAATGCGGTTCTTCATCTCCTCCGACAGGAGCGCCTGTCCGCCGCGCAGAACGATCTCGCTACCGTCCGGCAAATCCCCGACCACGAAAGCGTCGGCCGACATCGGGGCATCCGGCCGGACCGGATGGCGCACGAAGGCCCCATCGCCGGTGCCGCGATACACCCAGGTGCCGCCCTCACCGTGGACGACGGCATCCTCCGGCACGAGAACGCCCTTTACGGCGCGGGGCGCCGCCAGGAAGGCCATCGTGCTGGTGCCCGGCAGGAGACCGCTGTCGCCGGATACGAGATAGAAGAAGCTCTGCCCCTGGATCCGCGGGTCGGTCCGCGTCGCGGGGGACACGAGCCGCAGGGGGACCCGCTCACTCTGGGGCGGAACCTCCGCAAAGGCGGCCTGTGGCGCCGCGGCGAGAGCCTCGCCCGGCGGCAACGTCACCTGCATGAGGAAATCGGCCCGCTCGATCAGCCGCGTCACCAGCTGCGACCGCTCGATGATCGCCTTGCCAAGCACCGCTCCCCATTCCTGGCGTGCGGTCGCCGCGAGGGTGCGCAGTTGCGACTCCGCAACCGTGACCGACGCCTGATCCGTCAGCAAGGTGCCCTCGGCGGTCTCGATCTGTGCCACCGCCACCACGCCGGCACCGAGAGTTCGGGCTCGGCGGGCGGCGCTGGCAGAAACCTCGACCCGTGCGCGGGCCGTCTGGAGCGCCGCCACGGCACCCGCGTAGCTGTTGGTGAGTTCGGTGATGCGGGCGAGGTCGAGGACGCTGCCATAGGCGGTCAGCTCCTGCCGGTGCAGCACGGCCGGTCGTGCCTCGGCGACGAGCCCGATCCGCGCTCGTTCCGCCATCGTCAGACGCACCAGTGTCCGGCCATCCTCGACGGCCGTGCGCGCCGCCGGAAGCTGCGCCGCTGCGGCGGGCTCGTTGCGCCGCTCCGGAAGGAGCGAGGCGAGCCGTTCCCGCATCCCCGAAACGATTGGGTTCGCATCGGCCCGTAGGCGTTCGCCCGTCGGTGAGACAGCGAGGCCGGCAAGCGCGAGCAGCATTCCCCCAATGAGCAGCATCGCCCGCCGGCCACCCACCTGGCGTCTCCTCTCCAACCCCGATTGCCGAATCTACCCGGATTTGATGCCAGATACACCCGAACTTGGCTGGCTCAAAACCGGTTGGGACCCGTGAGGCCCTGAGTTCGAGCGTAGGATGGTGTGGAAACACAGAAGCCCGTCTCGACTGCGCGAGACGGGCTTCCGGAGATACGAGAACGATCTAGGCTCGGATCAGCAATCGTCGCCGGAAACCGGAGCGGTCTGCCGGTCGGCCGCAGCCTTGTTCATGGCGCCCACGGTGCCCGGCGAGGCAGGCTGGTTGCCGCCGGCGAGGTTCGCGGCAGCCGGGTCGGTCGACTTCGACTTCGATCCCGCATCGGTCTGAGCCTGCCGATCCGCGGTCTGCGTCGCACCCGCATTGTTCATGGCGCCGACCGTGCCCGGCGAGGCCGGCTGGTTACCGCCGGCCAGGTTCTTGCTCGACTTGTCGACGTCAGAGCTCTGCGGGTTTGAAGCCTGCTGATCAGGTGTCTTAGACTTTGTGGTTCCGGTGCTGCACGGGGCCGCGAAGGCGGGACCGGCAGCGAGGGCCAGAAGCGCGATAGCGCCAGCCAGACGAGAGACCTTCATTAAACGCTCCTCCAGAATTTTACGAATTCCCAAGTGCCTAATCGTCCCATGAGTTCCGACGCGATTACCCAGATCTTCCAAATGGCCCACTCCGTTTCGAACAGTTCCACGCATTCCACGGAGCCGAATCGTATGAAAACAGACAAGTTCCGAAGGGGCAGCGGGGCAGTCGCCGCCTCGGTCATTGGTTCGGGTGCGGCCTCTCATCTCGCCATCTCTGCCGATGCAGGAACGCGCTTCGGCCCGGTCGTCCGGAACCGCTCGCGGGGCGAGCTGGCGCTACCTCGTTTGGTCACGTTCTAAGTCTGGAGCGAGCGGGATAGCGTCGACTCGCGACGGGACGTGTCCGCGGCAGCCTCAAGCGATGTGCGACCGCAGCACGAGATAACGGGCTTTGAAGGCACGGTCCCGGATCCGAATGCCCCGTTTAACCCGACCTGACCGCCGGTCAGATCGGGTGTGCGCTCGGCCCGAACGGCGGGACGCAAGTCTTCCGCAAGGTGACGGCCTCGACGTCCTGCGCAGTCCTCCGATTGGCCGACTGCCACCGCTGACGAGGCACCGTTAAGCCATCCTCACCGTTCGCGCCCGCTCCGCAACCACCCCGTCGCGTCCGAAGGATCCCGTGGCAGAACTCCGAGAGAGGCCGGAAGTGATGGCGCCGCCTGCGTTCTCGAAGCGCCGGAGTCTGGCCTGGATGGTATTCTGTCAGAGTGGGCTGTTCCTGGCACAATTCGGCACCTCGCTGGCCCTGGCGCGCCTGCTCACGCCCCACGAGACCGGCATCTTCAGCCTCGCCGCCGCCATCGCGGGACTCCTGTCCACGCTGCGCTCCTGCGGCCTGTCGAGCTATATCGTCCGGGCAGACCGGGTGGATGCGGCCTTGCTGGCGAGCGTCTTCACGGTGAACCTGATGCTGTCGGGCGCGGCGGCGATGCTGATCCTGACCTTCAGTGCGTTCGGCAGCGTCCTCCTCGGTGAGCCTGAGGTCCAGCGTGCCCTGGCCATCCTCGCCGTGGTGCCGCTGATCGGCGCGCTGGAGTTCCGTCCGGCCGCCATGATCGAGCGGCACGGCAATTTCCGCGGCGTGGCCCTGCTCAACATGCTGCGCGGTCTCGTCGCCAGCGGCGCCATGCTGGCGATGGCGCTCCTCGGCTTCAGCTACATGAGCCAGGCTTACGGGCAGGCGGCGGGCGCCGTCGCAGCGGCGCTGGCGGCGAACAGCCTCGGCCTGCGCTACGTGTCGCTCCGCGTAGGTCTCGCCGGTTGGCGTGAGATCCTCGCCTACGGCGGCCGGCTCTTCGCCATCGCGGGTGTCGCGAATCTCGCCGGGCGGACGGGCGACCTCGTCCTCGGACGGATGCTCGGACTCAACGCCCTCGGCCTGTATTCCCGCGCGGCGAGCCTCAATGCCCTGATGTGGGACCATCTCCACGTAATGATTACGCGCATCATCTTCGTGGACCTCGCGAACCAGCAGCGAAACGGGCAATCCCTGCGCACATGCTACCTCAACACGTTGCGGATGATCACCGTCCTGCTCTGGCCGGCCTTCGCGGGCGCGGCCGTCCTGGCCGGCCCAATCGTGCGGATCCTGCTCGGGCCGGGCTGGGACGGTGCGGCGCTGCCCTTCTGCCTGCTGTCGCTGGCCGCGATCGTCCTGAGTTCGCTCATCATGACCTGGGAGGTGTTCCTGATCCGGGATCAGACCGCCCTGCAGGCGCGGTTCGAGTTCCTGCGCCACGGCGCCGGTCTCGTGATGCTCAGCATCGGCTGCCTGTTCGGCCTCGGCGGCGCCGGCGCGGCCCGGATCGGCGAGGCGCTCCTGGCTGTCGGCCTCTACCGGCCGCATCTCGAGCGGATGACCGACACGTTCGGGCGCGACTACGCCCCGATCTACCTCCACGCCGCCGCCCTGACCGTCATTGCCGTCGCCCCAGCCATCCTGGTCATATCGGTCTGGGGATGGTCGGCCGAGACGCCGCTGCCGAGCCTCGCGGCCGCGATCGCCGCCGGGATCGCGGGCTGGGCCTGCGGCCTCTGGTACCTGCACCATCCCCTGGTGACGGAGGCGCGCCTGCTGCTCGCGAACATGCGGCCGGCCCGACCGGGCACGACCGTGTCGGACCTCTAGCGGCGTGCCGCGGCGGCGCGGGCGCCTGATCGTCGTGCGAGGCCCGGCGCAGCCGCCCGCTCCGGGTAACGCGCTTGAGACCCCGCGCTCGCGACCGCACGCTTGCGCTTCCGCGCGCCGGGGCGCGATATGACCGGACACGAGGGCGGCGCGGGACGATCGCGGGATGGCGGATTTCCGCAGCTTGGAGGTGTTCTACTGGGTCGCGAAACTCTCGAGCTTCCGGCGCGCCAGCGAGAAGGTGAACACCACCCAGCCGGCGGTCTCCCAGCGCATCGCGGCCCTGGAGCATGAGTACGGGACGCTGTTCGAGCGCCGCAGCCGCGACGTCGCGCTGACGGAGCGGGGACGTCTCCTCCTCGGTTTCGCGGAGCGGTTCCTGGCCCTCCAAACCGAGATGAGCGCGGCCCTGCACGAGACCGGCCGGACGCGGGGCACCCTGCGGCTCGGCGTGTCCGAGACGATCGTCCACCTGTGGCTGTCGCGCTTCATCGAGCGCATGCGCGCCGCCCATCCCGGGATCGGCGTCGACATCACGGTGGACATCTCGCCGAACATGCAGGCGGCCCTCGTCGCCGACGAGATCGATCTGGCCTTCCTCGTCGGCCCGATCACCCTGCCGAGCTTCGCCAACAGGCCCCTGTTCAGCACGCCCGTCGCGTGGATCGCCGCGCCCGGCCTGCTGCCGGGCGACGAACCCCTGAGCCTCGGCGCCCTGCTGCACCATCCGCTCATCACCTACCCGCGCAATACCAGCCCCTACGTCGAGCTGCGCGACCTCGTCCTGCAGGAGAACCTCCTGCCGAGCCAGATCCACACGAGCGCCTCGCTGGCCACCATCGTGAAGATGGGCGTCGAGGGCCTCGGGATCTGCGTGATCCCGCCGGCCGTAGTCGAGGCCGAACTCCGTGCCGGCACCCTGCGGGTCCTATCGGCCGAGCCTCTGCTCTCGGACCTGACCTTCACGGCGATGCATACGAAGCGGCCGGCCCACCACTTCGTGGCAGACGCGGCCCGTTTGGCCCAGGACGTCGCCGAAACCTGGGCCGCCGGCCGATAAGACGGCTTTATCGCGCCCATTCGCAATCACGATTGGCGTGCCCCGCAGCGCGATGGGATCGTTGCCGCAGGAAATGAATCGCTGAAGCGATCGGGATCTTGCGGAATCCGGGCGGCCGACACGGCCGGCCCGGCGCTCGACGACCAGCCAGGGAGATCAACGCGGTGAGCCAGCACCCGGGCGTCGACGGCGCCGCACCTGTCTTCGCCGACGCGGCGGACGCGCGGCGCGCGATCCGCGCGGGCCGGTTCCGGGGCCACACCTCAGGTCTCGCGCCCGCCCACGCGCAGGGCAACCTGATGATCCTGCCGCGGGCCATGGCGGAGGATTTCCACCGCTTCTGCCAGCAGAACCCGAAGCCCTGCCCGATCCTCGGCGTCTCGCGGCCCGGCGCCCGCGCCCTTCCGACGCTCGGGACCGATCTCGACCTCGCCACCGACGTCCCGGGCTATCGCGTCTACGAGGGCGGCGAGCTCGTGGCGGAGCTGCCCGACCTGACCGGCGTGTGGCGGGATGACCTCGTCACCTTCGTCCTCGGCTGCTCCTTCTCTTTCGAGGCCGGCCTGATCGAGGCGGGCATCCCGCTCCGGCACGTCGCCCTCGGCCGCAACGTCGCGATGTACCGGACCTCGATCGCCACCCAGCCCTCGGGCCCGTTCCACGGCCCGCTCGTAGTCTCCATGCGGCCGATGAAGGCGGCCGACGCCATCAAGGCCGTGCAGGTGACGGCGCGCATGCCGGCGGTCCACGGAGCGCCGATCCATCTCGGCGACCCGAGCCTCATCGGCATCCGCGACATCGCGCGGCCGGATTTCGGCGACCCCGTCCCGATCGAGCCCGACGAACTCCCGGTCTTCTGGGCCTGCGGGGTCACCCCGCAGGCGGTGGCGATGGCGGCGCGGCTGCCGCTCTGCATCACCCACGCGCCCGGTCACATGCTGATCACCGACCTCCTCAACCGCGACCTGCCGTTCCTGTGACCCTCCCGGCCGCGTGGCGGCCCGTCCGCAAAGGAGTTGCGCCATGTGGGTGAAAGACACGAGTCCGGCGGAACGCCGGGTCCTGGGCGCGGCCTTCGCGGGCTACGGCGTCGATGCGTTCGACTACATGGTCTACACCTTCCTGATCCCGACGCTGGTCGTGGTCTGGGGCCTGACAAAGGTCGAGGCGGGCAACATCGCCACCGCCGCGCTGGTGACCTCGGCGATCGGCGGCTGGGCGGCCGGCGTCTTGGCCGACCGCTACGGCCGGGTGGTCGTCCTGCAGGGCACCGTCGCGTGGTTCACCCTGTTCACGGTGCTCAGCGGCTTCACCCAATCCTACGAGCAGCTCCTCGTGACCCGCGCGCTGCAAGGCTTCGGCTTCGGCGGCGAGTGGTCGGTGGGCTCCGTGCTCATCGCCGAGACAATCCAGGCCCGCTACCGCGGCAAGGCGGTGGGGCTCGTCCAGTCGAGCTGGGCGGTCGGCTGGGCCTGCGCGGCGATCGCCTTCTGGGCCGTGTTCGCCCTGGCTGAGCCCGCCGTGGCGTGGCGGATCCTGTTCTGGCTCGGTGCCCTCCCCTCGGTGCTGATCTTCTGGATCCGCCGCAACATCGAGGATCCCGAGGTGTACCGGCAGACCCGCGCCGCCATGCGGGACGTCGGCGATACCGGCAGCTTCCTCGACATCTTCTCCCGGCCCCTAATCGGCCGGACCGTGCTGGCGAGCCTGCTGGCGACCGGCATGCAGGGCGGCTACTACGCGGTGACCACCTGGCTGCCGACCTACCTGAAGACCGAGCGTAACCTCTCGGTCCTGAACACAAGCGGCTACCTGCTGATGCTGATCTTCGGGTCGTTCGTCGGGTACCTGACCAGCGCCTACCTCTCCGACCGCATCGGGCGCCGCCTGGGCTTCGTCCTGTTCGGCTTCTGCGCCGGCATCCTCGTCCTGGCCTACACGCTGATCCCGATCACCGATCCGGTGATGCTGGTCCTCGGCTTCCCACTCGGCTTCTTCCTCTCGGGCGTCTTCTCCGGGATGGGCGCCTTCCTGAGCGAGCTGTTCCCGAGCCGGATCCGCGGCTCCGCGCAGGGCTTCTGCTACAATTTCGGCCGCGCCACGGGGGCGACCTGCCCCGCCCTTGTGGGCCATCTCAGCGGCTCGCTGACACTCGGCATCGCCATCGGCGTCGTGGCGGCGGGCGCCTATTGCCTCGTGATCGTCGCGGCGCTTCTCTTGCCCGAGACGGTGGGCCGCGCGCTCGATTCTTGCAGCGAGGATCCGGCCGAGCCTGAGCCCGTTGCGGCCCTATGAGACCCGATCGGCACGCGGAGCAGCGGCGATGACCAGCGTGGACCTGAATTCCGACCTCGGCGAGGGCTACGGCGCCTACGCCTGCGGCGACGACGCGGCGATCCTCGGAATTGTCACCTCGGCCAACGTCGCCTGCGGCCTCCATGCCGGCGACCCCGAGATCATGGCCCGGACCTTCGCGCTGGCGAAGGAGCGCGGCGTCGCGGTCGGCGCCCATCCGGGCTTTCCGGACCTCTGGGGTTTCGGGCGGCGGCGGATGCCGTTCAGCCCGGCCGAGATCGAGCGGCTCGTCGCCTACCAGATCGGCGCCGCGCAGGCGCTCGCCGCCTATGCCGGCCACCGCATCACCTACGTGAAGGCGCACGGGGCGCTGGCCAACGTGGCCGCCGAGGAGCGGCCGGTGGCCGACGCCATCGCCCGCGCGGTCCGCGCGGTGGACCGGGAGCTCGCGCTGCTCGCCATCGCGCTGACCGCCCAAGTGCCGGCGGGCGAGGCCTGCGGCCTCGACGTCCACCAAGAGATCTTCGCCGATCGCGGCTACACGCCGACCGGCCTGCTGATCCCCCGCAGCCAGCCCGGCGCGATGATCACCGATTCCGGCGAGGCGGCCGATCGGGTCCTGCGCATGGTCGAGGCGGGCGCGATCCTCACGGCGGACGGTCAGGCGCTGCCGACGCTGATCCGCTCGATCTGCGTCCACGGCGATTCCGACCACGCTGTCGCCACGGCGCGGGCGGTGCGGACCCGGCTGGAGGGCGCGGGCATCACGCTGGCGCCGTTCCGGCCATGAGCGCGGCGCTGGACGAGCCGCGCCTCCTCGACGCCGGCGAGGCGGCCCTCGTGGTCGAGTTCGGCAGCACGGTCGACCCCGCGATCAGCGACCGGGTGCTGGCGCTCGACGACGCCCTCGGGGCGGACCCGCCGGAAGGTCTGCGGGAGCGCGTGCCGACCTACCGCTCCCTGATGCTGCACTACGATCCGCTGGTTCTCGACCGCGGGACGCTCGCCGCGCGGGTCCGGGCGCTGGTGGCGGGCGCGACCGCGCGCGCGGCCAGCCCGACGCTGTGGACCCTGCCCTGCTGCTACGACGCCCCCCACGGGGAGGACGTCGCGCAGGTCGCGGAGCAGAGCGGCCTGACGGCGGAGACGGTGGTGTCGACCCATGCGGCCACGACCTTCCGGGTCTACATGTACGGCTTCGCGCCGGGCTTCGCGTATCTCGGCGGCCTGCCGAAGTCCCTGGCGGTGCCCCGGCGGGCGAGCCCGCGGCCGCCGCATCCGCGCAATGCGATCATGATCGGCGGCGGCCTCGCCGCGGTGGCGACCGTGCCGATGCCGACGGGCTGGTACGTGATCGGCGCGACGCCTTCCCGCCTCTACGCGCCGGAGCGCGACCCGAGCTTCTTCGTCGGCGCCGGCGACCTGATCCGCTTCGAGCCCGTCGATGCCGCGACCTTCGACGCCCTGACGGCCCGCGAGGCGGCGGGCGAGCCGGTGGCCCGGCGCGGGGAGGCCCGCTGATGCCCGCCCTCGTCATCGAGTCCGCCGGACCCGGCATCACCCTGCAGGACAGGGGCCGGCACGGCTACCTGCGCTACGGCATCACCGCCGCGGGCCCGATGGATCCGCTGATGCACGCCGCCGCCAACCGGGCGGCGTCAAACGCCCTCGACGCCACCGCCCTCGAGATCTCCACCGGCGGCGTCACCGTCTCGGCGGAGGACGGCGCCGTCGGGATCGCCCTGCTCGCGCCGGGCTTCCGCGTTGCGCTGGACGGCGTGCCGCTGCCCGACACGGTCGCGCTCACCCTGGAGCCCGGCCAGGCGCTCGTCGTGCGCGCCGGCGACGCAGGGGCCTGGGGCTACCTCGCGGTCGCCGGGCGGCTCGACGTGGCGCCGGTCCTCGGCTCGGCGGCGACCCACACACGCTCGGGGCTCGGCGGCCTCGACGGGCGCGGCCTCGCCGCGGGCGACCGCCTTCCCGTCGCCGAGGGCCGTACTCCAGACGGACCGCCGCACCGGCTCGTCGCGCCCTGGCTCGACCGGGACGGCCGGGAGATCCGGGTCGTGCTGGGCCCGCAGGACGATTACTTCGCGCCCGACCAGATCGAGGCGTTCCTGGCCGGTCCCTGGACGGTCTCGCCGCGGGGCGACCGGATGGCGTGCTTCGTCGACGGCACGCCGCTGAAGCACGCCAAGGGCCACGACATCGTCTCCGACGGCGTCGCCATGGGGGCGATCCAGGTGCCCGGCAACGGCCTGCCGATCATCCTTATGGCCGACCGGCAATCCACCGGCGGCTACCCGAAGATCGCCACGGTGATCGGCCCGGATCTCGGGCGGCTGGCGCAGGTCCGGGGCGGGGCGAGCCTGTCGTTCCGGCGCGTCTCGGTCGAGGAGGCGGTCGCGGCGCGGCGCGGCGAGCGCGATCTCCTGCGCGAGGCGTTGCCGCGCGAGCCGGTCATCCGCACGGATTTCGCGTCGGATTTCCTCCTCGGCCTCAACCTCGTCGGCGGCGTCACCGACGGCCGCGCCTGAGCGCATAGCGGCTGCGCGGGGGCGAGCGAGCGTCTAGAGTGCGGGACCGACCGAGTCCCCGGCCCGAACCCCGACACAGGAAAGCCCGCACGCATGGCGCACGCCGTTACCGCCCCGGCATCCCCGTCTGCCCGCAGCAACGAGCCCCTGAACGCCGACAGCGTGCGCCGCGCCCGGATCGACCTCGCCGCCTGCCTGCGCTGGGCCGCGCGCAACGGCCTGGAAGAGGGCATCTGCAACCACTTCTCGGCGGTGCTGCCGGAGCGGCCCGACCTGTTCCTGGTCAATCCCTACGGCCTCGCCTTCGCGGAGGTCACCGCGTCGAGCCTGCTGCTCTGCGACTTCCACGGCAACGTCATCGAGGGCGACGGCCAGCCGGAGGCCACCGCCTTCCACATCCACGCCGAGCTGCACCGGCTGAAGCCCCGCGCCCGTGCCGCGTTCCACACTCACATGCCCTACTCGACGGCTTTGGCCATGCTGGAGGGCGAGCCCCTGATGTGGGCGGGCCAGACGGCGCTGCGCTTCTACGGCCGGATCGCGGTGGACGAGGACTACAACGGTCTCGCGCTCGACTCGTCCGAGGGCCGGCGGATCGCCGAGAGCGCCGGCGAAGCGGACGTCGTGTTCCTGAAGAACCACGGCGTGATGGTGCTGGGCGAGACCATCGCGGAGGCTTGGGACGACCTCTACTACCTCGAGCGTGCCGCGCAGGCGCAGGTTCTGGCCATGAGCACGGGCCGCGCACTCAAGGCCGTGCCCGAGGCGATCGTGAAGCGCGTGGCGGCGCAGGAGGCGGCCGGCCGCGCCGAGAGCGCCCGCCTGCACCTGGAGAGCGTCAAGCGGGTCCTGGCCCGGGACGAGCCCGCCTTCCTGGCGTGAGAGGCCGTCAGGGCGCCGCCCGCACCCGGTCCAGCAGCGCCGCGTCGGCGTAGCCGTCCGGCGGCAGGCCGACCGAAACTTGGAAGGCGCGCAGCGCCGCGCGCGTCCTCGGGCCGATCTTGCCGTCGACTCCGCCGGTGGCGAAGCCGCGCTCGGTCAGGCGGGTCTGCAGATCGCGCCGCTCGTCGGCGGTGAGCGGCCGGTCGCCGCGCGGCCAGTCGTGCACCAGGCCCGTGTCGCCGTGCAGGCGATCCGACAGGAGCGCGACGGTCAGCGCGTAGGCCAGGGCCGTGTTGTAGCGGAGGATCACCGCGAAGTTCGGCTGCAGCAGGAAGGCGGGGCCGCGGATCCCGGCGGGCAGGATCAGGGTCGCCTCGGCCGTGTCCGGCACGGCACGGTCGCGGGCGGGCTTCACGCCCAGCGCCCGCCACGCCGCGACGGTGCGGATTGTCGTCTCGTCGGCCAGCGCCGCGTCGAAAGTCTCGGGCAGGACCACCTCGGTACCCCAGCCCTCTCCGGGCTTCCAGCCGTGGCTGCGAAGGTAGTTCGCCGTCGACGCGAGGGCGTCCGGCACCGAGGTCCAGATGTCGCGCCGGCCGTCGCCGTCGAAATCGACCGCCTCGCGCTGGTAGACACTGGGCATGAACTGCGTATGTCCCATGGCGCCGGCCCAGGATCCGGTCAGCCCGACTTGCATCCGGTCGAGGGGTGCCTGGTTCCAGGCCAGGATCTGGAGCGCCGCCGCCAGTTCGTCGCGCCAGTAGGTCGCGCGAGTGGGGTCGCTGCAGCCGAGCGTCGCGAGCGAGCGGACGACCGGCTTCACCACCGCCGCGTTATCGAGCACGGCGCCGTAGCTCGATTCCACGCCCCAGAACGCCACCAGGATGTGGCGGTCGACCCCGTACTGGGCCTCGATGGCCGCGAGCGTGTCGGCGAACTCGGCGAGCTTGCGCTGGCCGGCCTCGATGCGGGCCGGCGTGACGCTGGCCTCGATGTAGTCCCAGATCGGCCGGACGAACTCGCCCTGACTCAGGGTCGCGGCGATCACGTCCGGGTCGGGTGTGAGATTGGCGAGCTGCGCCTCGGCGAGGCTCTGCGGCACGGCCCGCGCCGTGACCCAGGCGATCAGGTCGGCCCGGCAGGCCTCGAAGGCCTGCCGCGCGGCCGGGTCGGGCTCAGCGGCGACCGCCGGCACGACCGTGCCGAAGAGTATCGCGGCGCCGGTCGCCAGGATCGCGCGCGCGGCGCCGCTCCGGGTCGCGAACCGCTTCGGCGCAGCGCGATCGTCCATGGGCATCTCCGGTGATCCAGATCGGCGCGGCGTAGCATACCAGGCCCGCATCGACACCTTCGTGAGGAAACCCGTCGTCGCCCGGGCTCGCCGTGACCGCAGCGTCGCCCCAAGTCGCGTCACGTTGGCCTGATTGCCAGGAGACAGACCCGTGATTCATCCCGCTTCCCTGACGGCGATCGGTGCGGTCGTCCTGGCCGCCGGACCGGCCAGCGCCCTGGAAGTCACCCGCAGCCGCGACATCCCGGCCCCGCCCGCGGCGGTCTGGGCGCTGGTCGGCGAGTTCTGCGCGATCCAGAACTGGCACCCACAGGTCCAGCGCTGCATCCTGTCGGGCGAGGACGACGATGACGGCATCCGCGCGCAGATCCGCGGCCTCGTGGTGAAGGGCGCGCAGGGCACGATCGCGGAAGTCGAGACCGCACGCGACGAGGCGGGCATGAGCTACAGCTACAGCTTCATCCAGGGCCCCCTGCCGGTGCGTGCCTACAATGCGACGCTGGCGGTCCGTCCCAACGGCGAGGGGTCCACGGTGATCTGGAGTGCGACCTTCGACGCAGACGGCATGAGCGACGCCGACGCAGTCGCCAACATCACGGGCGTGTTCGACGCCGGCCTCGCGGGGATCGTTCGGGAATCGGCCAGATAGGCGCCGACTGAATCGGGCCCCGTGCGAAATTTCGCCCGCCGGGCGCCGCGGGGCCTCGCCGCGGGGCCGTCGCGGACCGATGTGAGCGGCGTCGGCGCGACCAAGCGCCTGGCTCGATTCCCAGAGGCAGCCTCAGGAGGCCGAGACCCGCATGCGCCGTCACCGCCACGCCAAGATCGTCGCCACCGTCGGTCCCGCCAGCTCCGCTCCGGACCAGCTCCGCGCCCTGTTCCTCGCCGGGGTCGACACCTTCCGGCTGAACTTCAGCCATGGCGTTCGAGAAGATCACGCCAAGGTCCACGCGGCCATCCGCGTCCTGGAGAAGGAGGTCGGCCGGCCGATCGGTATCCTGCAGGATCTCCAGGGGCCGAAGATCAGGATCGGCACCCTGCAGGGCGGCCGGCTCGATCTTCAGGCCGGCGAGACGGTGCGCTTCGTCCTCGAAGGCGCAGACGGCGACAAGCAGGCAATCCCGCTGCACCACCCGGAGATTTTCGACGCCGTCGTGCCGGGCCAGGAACTCCTCATCGACGACGGGCGGGTGCGGGTGCGGGTCACCGGACCCGAGCGGACCTCCATCACTGCCGAAGTTGTCACCGGCGGGCCGATCTCGAACCGCAAGGGCGTGAATCTGCCGGGCACGCTGCTGGACCTGTCGCCGCTGACCGAGAAGGACCGGGCGGACCTCGCCTTCGGGCTCGATCTTGGCGTCGACTGGGTCGCCCTGTCCTTCGTGCAGAAGCCCTCCGACGTCATCGAGGCACGCGGGATCATCGGTGAGCGCGCCGGCATCATGTCGAAGATCGAGAAGCCGCAGGCGCTAGAGCGCATCGACGACATCATCCGTCTCTCCGACGCCGTCATGGTTGCCCGGGGCGATCTCGGTGTCGAGATCCCGAACGAGGACGTGCCGCGGCGGCAGAAGGAGCTGATCCGCGCTTGCCGGCTCGCCGTGAAGCCCGTGGTGGTGGCGACCCAGATGCTCGACTCCATGGTCAACGCCCCCGCGCCCACCCGGGCGGAGGCGTCGGACGTCGCCACTGCCATCTACGATGGTGCCGATGCCGTGATGCTCTCTGCGGAATCCGCCACCGGCCGCTACCCGGTCGAGGCGGTGGCGATGATGGACCGGATCATCCGGAGCGTGGAGGGGCACAAGCTCTACCACTCGATCGTCGCGGCCTCGGAGCCGGGCGAGGAGGAGACGCCGCCGCACGCGGTGGCGACCGCCACGGCCGACCTCGCCGAGGCCGTGCGCGCCGCCGCGATCGTCGCCTACACGGCGAGCGGGACGACGGCCGCGCGGGTGGCGCGCAAGCGTCCCGCCGCCTCGATCCTGGCCCTGACCCCCAACGTCGCGACCTCGCGGCGGCTCAGCCTGCTCTGGGGGGCGCACAGCGTCCTGACGGAGGACGTCGACAGCTACGAGGAGATGACCTCGAAGGCCTGCCACCACGCGCAGGACGAGGGCTTCGCGCGGCCGCACGACCTTATCGTGGTCACCGCCGGCATCCCGTTCCACACCGCCGGCAATACCAACAACATCCGCCTGATGCAGGTCTGAGCCGTCCCATCCGGCACAGGGCTGGAACGCGGCCCGCGCCTCAACCGTTGTTGGGGAAGCTGCGCCATTTGGGCGCGATCACCGAGGGCCGACCCATGAACCTGATCGGACGTATCGTCACCAAGATCCTCGGCACCGAGAATCGCCCCGTCGACCGCGACGACCGGAACGCCAGCACGGCGACGCCGCTCGGCCGGCTCGTCACGAAGATCCTGGGCAAGTAGGGATCCCGGGCCGGCGAGCACGTCGCCGGCATCACGCCGGCCGCGCGCCCGCCCGGGCGCGCGGTGGAGCCGCTCGGACGATCAGTTCGCCACGGCGCTCGCGGTCGCCTTGAGCAGTGGCGCGGCCGGGATCGTGTGTTGCCAGAACGTGCCGGTCCGACCCTTCTCGTAACCGGCCTCGTACAGAGCCCGCATGTAGACGGTGTCGAAGCCCTTGGCGGCCGACGCCTTTGGGCCGTTCTCGTCGATGTAGGTGAGGTTGAAGCCGATGCCGTTGGCGCGTGCCAGCGCATAGGTCGCCGTCAGGGTCGCGCGGGAGCGGGCGCGGCTCGCCGTCGTGAAGGAGCGCTCGACGATCGAGAGCGTGTTGTCCTTCGTGACCTCGAAGTCCGGCTCCAGGCGGCCGTTGATCACCACGTAGATCTCGGCCTTGCCGCCGGTGCGGATCCGTCTGTCGCGCAGCAGCAGTGTCTGCGGCAGAGTGAAGACCGGGGTCACAACCGACCCGTCCACATGCATCTCCTTGAAGCGCGCATCGCCGGCCGACACATCGATGAACTGCGGCGGGAACACCGCCGGAATACTGGCGGAGGCCGCTAGAACGTCGCGGAACAGCTCCCGGGCATTCGGCACGCCACTCCCCGCGATCGCGCCCATGTTCCAGATCACCGCCCGCTGGGAATCCAGATTCGTCGTCACAACGAGCAGGCGACGCCCCTTGGCGTGCTCCTCGGCGACCGCCTTCAGGAAATCGTCCGTGACGTAGCGGTCGATAAGGCTGCGCAGGCGTCCGTCGCCGAACAGGCCGGATCCGAACAGCACGTTCGCCAGGTTCGGCGAGGCGACCAACTCGCTGGCGACGCCGCTCGTGTAGAACTCGGTCAGATAGGGGTCGTAGGCTGAGCCCAGGAACGCGAAGGGCGCGATCAGTGCACCGGTCGAAACGCCCGAGACCAGGGTGAAGTCCGGCCGCTTGCCGGATGCCGACCAGCCATTGAGCACGCCTGCCCCGTAGGCGCCGTCGCCGCCGCCGCCCGACAGGGCCAGATAAGAGAAGCCCTTGAGGCGCCGCTCCGGATTGGCGGCGAGTTCTGCGATCGTTTCCACCGACGCGTCGGCGAAGACGCGGGCGCCCGGAATGCCCGGCACGGTCGCGAACGCCGCCTGCTCGGCGGTGTAGGGCGTCCGCGGAACGCTGCCGCAGGCCGCCACCTGACCCGCCAGCCCGAACGCAATCGCCATGCGCAGGCTGACCTGACGAACACACATCGTCACTTCCTCGAACCGCGAAACGCGCCCACTCTGCCACACGGAACGAGCTTGGCCGTATCGCCTGTTCCGTCTTAGCCGGCTCAGCGGAGCGATAAGGCCGCGCTGTTGCGGTGAGGTCACGATCACACGCGATCGGGGCGCAAGCGTGGCCGCTGCAGCAGGCTCGCCTGCCGCCGCCGCGCTGCGCCAATGTCGGTGGACAGGCGGCGGAGCGGCATGCGCCCGGAGCCTGCCTGCCCTTGCAAGCCGCGCGAACGCCGCGCTAGGGTTCCCCCGTGGCCTGGCGAGACAGGGTGTCGCACGCGATGCGGCAGCCGGCGCGCGAGGGTGCGGTCTGCGCGGCGACATGGCCGGCCGAGATCCGGCTCCTGTTGGCCTGAAACACACGGACTCGCCTTCGGAAACGCAGCCGAGCCGCACGGGGCGGAGGGGATGATGGAAGCGGGTCTCGGCTGGACGGATGATCGCGTGGCGCTGCTGCGCCGGCTGTGGGAAGACGGGCAGAGCGCGAGCAAGATCGCGGCGCAGCTCGGCGGCGTCACCCGCAACGCGGTCATCGGCAAGGTCCACCGCCTGGGCCTCGCCGGGCGCGCACGGGGCGGCGAGGAGGCTCCCGCCGTTGCGCCGCCCGCGAAGTCCGTCGAGATCGAGACGGCCATTGCGGTGGTCGAGACACAGGCGCCGGAACCGGTCGCGATCCTGACGCACCGTCCGGCCCCGGAATTCCCGGCGCCCGCGCCGACCCCCGAGCCGGTAGCCCTGGCGGTGTCGCAGCGTGTCACCATTATGGATCTGCGTGAATCCATGTGCCGCTGGCCGCTCGGCGACCCGACGACCCCGGAATTTCGCTTCTGCGGCGCCCGGTCGATCACCGGTCTGCCCTACTGCACCCATCACGCCGAGATCGCCTATCAGCCCGCCGCCGAACGGAAGCGCGATCGCCGCGTCGCCTCGTTCCGCTGAGGCGCCGCGCCTTCAGCGCAGGATCACACCGGCTTCCCGGAGGACGCGCGCGGTCCCGGAATTGACCCTGTCGGCCTGGACGAGGCCGACGAGGTTCTTCGGCTGGGCGTTGGTCAGATCGGTCCGCGCCAGAGTCCGGGCGACGCGATAGGCGGTCTCCTCGTCGAGCCCGGGCCGCGCGAGCACGAAGCTCCAGGATCCAACCGTCTCGATCGCGTCCGCCTGTCCAGCGAAGCTACCGGCCGGAACCGTCAGGCGCCGCATCGCCGCGCCGGGCTGGGCGAGGCGGGCGATGGCGGCCTCGGACGGTCCGAAGAAGTGGGCACCGCCCGGGTCGCCGGCCAGGGCATGGAAGCCCGGCCAGTCGAGTCCGCCGCCCCAGAGCGCATCGGCGTGGCCCTCCCGCACCAGGGTCGGACCGTCGCCGGCCCGATCGAGGAAAATCGGCCTGATATCGCGCTCAGGATCGAGGCCCGAGGCGTTGAGGGCGCTCCGGCCCATGACGGTGAGCCCCGATTTGTGTGTGCCGAGCACGACCCTGCGTCCGCGCAGATCCGCCACAGAGCGGATCGCGCTGCCGGCCTGAACCACGAACAATCCCGGCGTGGGATACATCGGCGCCAGAACGGTCAGGCCGCCACCCTCAGCGAGGGCCGGATAAGCGTACTCGCCCTGAACGAGGCCGAGATCGACACGACCGGCGCGAAGGAGGCCGATATTCTCGGCCGACCCGCCGGTCGTGCGCCGCTCGATCGTCACGGCCGGGTCGGTAGCCGTGATGGCGGCGGAAAACGCCTCACCGAAGGCCGGAAACCCGCCCCCCGGCGTCGCGGTGGCGAGGACGACGCGGAACGTCTCCGCCGAGCGCGCCGGCCGCGTCAGCAACAGCCCGACCGCAGCCAGAAGCGCGATCCGGCGAGTCGGCCGCCGGGCCTGATCCCCGTCTTCGGGCACAGCGGACGCCCCGATCCCGGTGGTCGAGTCCGCACGGTCAGGAGAATGAAATTCCATCAGGATCGGATCGCTCAATAAAGGCCTTCCACCCTGTGCCGAACGCTTGCGGAATTCCGGAAAGAACTTTCGACAAGGGCACTTAGCCCAATTGCTCCCGCCGCGGCAACGCGATATCGCAGCCTCCGGTCCGGGACCGGCAGCACTTTCCTCGCAAGGACGATCCCTTGGCGGGATCTGTCCCGGACACGACATCTGTCCGACCCGTCACCACGAGCAGGAGTTCCGCGATGGCCGATACCCTCAACGCACCGGCGAAGGTCGGCCACGGCCGTGTCTACGGCTCTATCACAGAAACCATCGGCAACACGCCTCTGGTACGCCTGAATCGGCTGCCGAAGGAGCACGGGGTCGACGCCGAGATCCTGCTCAAGCTCGAATTCTTCAACCCGATCGCCAGCGTAAAGGACCGCATCGGCGTCAACATGATCGATGCCCTGGAAGCCTCGGGCAAGCTCCAGCCCGGCGGCACGCTGGTCGAGCCGACCTCGGGCAATACCGGCATCGCCCTCGCCTTCACGGCCGCAGCCCGTGGCTACCGGCTCATCCTTGTGATGCCTGAGACCATGTCCCTCGAGCGGCGCAAGATGCTCGCCTTCCTGGGTGCGGAGCTGGCGCTCACCCCCGGTGCGCAGGGCATGAAAGGCGCGATCGCCAAAGCCGAGGAATTGCTGAAGGAAATTCCCGGTTCGGTGATGCCGCAACAATTCTCGAACCCGGCCAATCCGGAGATTCACCGGAAGACCACCGCCGAGGAGATTTGGAGCGACACTGGCGGCCAGCTCGACGCCTTCGTAGCTGGTGTCGGTACCGGCGGCACCGTGACGGGCGTCGGCGAGGTTCTGAAGCCGCGGCTCCCGAACCTGAAGATCTTCGCCGTGGAGCCGGAGGATTCCCCGGTGATCTCCGGCGGCCAGCCCGGCCCGCACAAGATCCAGGGCATCGGTGCCGGCTTCATCCCGGACAATCTGCACACCGACATCCTGGACGGCGTCCTGAAGGTCACCAACCAGGCTGCCTTCGAGACGGCTCGGGCGCTGGCCCGGCTGGAAGGCATCCCCGGCGGCATCTCCACCGGCGGCAACGTCGCCGCGGCGTTGGAACTGGCCAAGCGGCCCGAGTTCCAGGGCAAGCGCATTGTCACCGTCGCCTGCTCGTTCGCCGAGCGCTACATCTCATCGGCCCTGTTCGACGGGATCGGCTAAGGCAGACACCGGAGCGGCCCGCGCGCCGCTCCACAAACGGAACGCACCAAGATCGCGCCGACGCAGGCCGGCGTGAGACTCCGCCGGGGGCTGAGCGTGCCTCATCACCTCGATCGTCCAAATGTTCTTTATCTGCATTCGATGTGTGAATATGACCACGAAGTTACAAGATTAACGCGTGGACGATCATTGTTTTTCGTGGGGTGATTGTATTCATCCCTGCAGGGCGTTGCCTTCAGGGTCTGGGCCTGGATTCAGAAACATCTTTCCGCTAACGCCGCACCAAGCGATCGGACGGTAATTCCTTCATGCGCGGCCTCTTGATACTCCTGTTCAGCCTCTGGGCTCAGGCAGCGATGGCGCGGGGCTTCGCAACTCACGACCTCACCGGGCTGGCCGAAGTTGCCCGAACGGCGCTCGGGCCGGACGCCACAGCACAGGTTGCGGCCCTGCATCTCAGCCTGCACTGCGCGGCCTGTACAGGCGCACCGACGCTCGAACTGCAGCTCGGGCGCCTGACCGACGGAACCGAAGAGCGGGTCCGCTCCGGCAGGACATCCTCCGCCGCACTGGAGGCGATCTGCATCCGGCGCTATCCGGGTTGCCGACTTTCGACTCTGCCGGCCGGCCGGGCGATCGGCTGGCTGAGCGTCTACACGCTCGACAATGGTGCGGGTGCGACTGCCGTCATCCTGCGGGATGGCGATCTGCTGACGATCGAGGCCCGGGCGGTGGACCGTGGGGCCGCCGAGGACTCGGTGCGGCGCCTGACGCTGACCGTTCTGCCTCAGATCGTCGGGCCCTGACACCCGAACTGCGAGCTTTCGAACGCCGCTTTCCGCGCAACCCTCCTTCCCCGCCTCCGTTGTCCCACGAAGACGCAGAGAGGCGAGCCATGACAGACCAGAGCGGACGACCAGCGCAGGAGGGTGCCGACACCAACGAGACGACAGAGACCAAGATTCCGCGCGAGGTGTTCGGCCACGTCGAAGACCAGGCTAAGTCCGGTACCGATCTGGGCGAGGCCATCGACCGTGCCACTGCGGCCGTCGGCCAGGACGACGGGAAGCGCTGATGGTCAGGCCGACGAGCGAATCCGAAACGGTCACCCGCAAGCCCGACGACAAGGTCGGAACGCGCGGAACGCCAGCCGCCGGGGGCGGCCATCAGACCCCCGAACAAGCGGCGATCACAAACATGGGATCCGATGGAACGCCACAGAGCGAGCCGAAGGATGGTTGGGGTGCCACCGGAGAGCCGGGTCGCACGCCGCCCGCAGTCGGCGGCTCGTCCGGCGGTCACTCGGATCAGAAAGCCTCACGGGGTCCGGCCGCCGACGCGAAGGTCGCCGGCGGTCACTCTCGCGCCGAGCGGGAGAACCCGGAATGACCGAGCGCCGAGACCCCGACCCGCAGTCGGAAAAGCCGAAGAACGTCGCACCCGACGCGGTCAAGGATCCGAACGAGAAGACCGAGGGCAAGCCCGGTCACGGGACCTCGACCGGCGGAACCCAGCACGACGAGACCGACCCCGGCAGCAGCTGACGCAAGCAGGTCGGCCGCTGCCGCCGCAATGGCGGAGCGGCCGCGCCGCCTTCAGGAGAGTCGGAAGGGAATTGGCCCCGTCGCCAGCGGCACGTCCCCGGGACGGCAGCCGGTCTCGATGGAGGCGTAGCGGATCGCATCCTGGCGGCTGCGGAAGATTCCTCCGGCTCGCCCACCGGTCGCCATGGCCACCCAATGTCCCTCGCTGTCCTGGCCGACGAGGTAAGGGGGCGGCGCAGCAGCCGGGGGGACCGGCGGAAGTGGGTTCAACGCGACGGGCATCGATGTCACGGGGTTCACGCGGGCCTCTCCGGGCCGCCGTACCGAGGTATCGTCCCCGGCATAAGCGTTCGATGGGCCCGAGAGCGGCCAGAGATAAGGGCCGCATTAGCAACCGGGCCTGAGAGCCCGGTTGCCGGTTGTTCAGCTCAGGCGGCGTTTTCTTTCGAACGCTCGGCACGCTTGCGGTCGTTCGGATCGAGGATGGCCTTGCGCAGACGGATCGACTTCGGCGTCACCTCGACGAGTTCGTCGTCCTGGATCCAGGCCAGCGAGCGCTCCAGGGTCATCCGGATCGGCGGGGTGAGGCGCACGGCCTCGTCCTTCGACGTCGTGCGGATGTTGGTGAGCTTCTTGCCCTTCAGCACATTCACCTCGAGGTCGTTCTCGCGGTTGTGCTCTCCGACAATCATGCCCTGATACACCTTCCAACCGGGCTCGATCATCATCGGGCCGCGGTCCTCCAGGTTCCACATGGCGTAGGCCACGGCTTCGCCCTGGTCGTTGGAGATCAGAACGCCGTTGCGCCGGCCCGGCATCTCGCCCTTGTAGGGCTCGTAGGCCTTGAACAGCCGGTTCATGATCGCGGTGCCGCGGGTGTCGGTCAGCAACTCGCCCTGGTAGCCGATCAGGCCGCGGGTCGGGGCATGGAAGACGAGGCGCAGGCGATTGCCGCCGGACGGCCGCATCTCCAGCATCTCGGCCTTCCGCTCGGACATCTTCTGCACGACGACGCCGGAATGCTCCTCGTCGACGTCGATCACGACCTCCTCGATCGGCTCAAGCAGTCCGCCCGCCTCGTCGCGCTCGAACACGACCCGCGGCCGCGACACGGCGATCTCGAAGCCTTCACGACGCATGGTCTCGATCAGGATCGAGAGCTGCAGCTCGCCGCGGCCCGAGACGTAGAAGCTGTCCTTGTCGGCCGCCTCCTCGATCTTCAGCGTGACATTGCCCTCGGCCTCCTTGAACAGGCGGTCGCGGATCATGCGGCTCGTGACCTTGTCGCCCTCGGTGCCGGCGAGCGGGCTGTCGTTGACGATGAACGACATCGTCACGGTCGGCGGATCGATCGGCTGGGCCTGGATCGGGGTCTCGACCTGCGGATCGCAGAAGGTGTCGGCCACGGTGCCCTTGATGAGGCCGGCGATCGAAACGATGTCGCCCGCCTCGCCGATCTCAATCGGCGCGCGCTCAAGGCCGCGGAAGGCGAGGATCTTCGACACGCGGCCGGTCTCGACGACCTTGCCGGTGCGGTCCAGCACCTTGATCTGCTGGTTCGGCTTCACCGAGCCGGCCGCGATGCGGCCGGTGATGATGCGGCCGAGGAACGGGTTGGCCTCCAGCAGGGTGCCGAGCATCCGGAACGGGCCCTCGTCGGTCCGGGCCGGGGGGACATGCTTAAGCACGAGCTCGAACAGCGGCTCCAGGCCCACCGACGGATCGGCCTCCGGGGTATCGGCCATCCAGCCGTTGCGTCCCGAACCGTAGAGGATCGGGAAGTCGAGCTGCTCGTCGGTGGCGTCGAGGGCGGCAAAGAGGTCGAACACCTCGTTCACGACCTCGTTGATCCGCGCATCCGGGCGGTCAACCTTGTTGATCGCCACGATGGGGCGCAGGCCGATCTTGAGCGCCTTGCCGACCACGAACTTGGTCTGCGGCATCGGGCCCTCGGCCGCGTCGACCAGCACGATCACGCCGTCGACCATCGACAGGATGCGCTCGACCTCGCCGCCGAAATCGGCGTGGCCGGGGGTATCGACGATGTTGACGCGGGTGTCCTTCCAGAGGACCGAGGTCGCCTTGGCCAGGATCGTGATGCCACGTTCCTTCTCAAGGTCGTTCGAGTCCATCGCCCGCTCCTCCACCCGCTGATTCTCGCGGAAGGTGCCGGACTGGGCCAGCAGCTTGTCGACGAGCGTCGTCTTGCCGTGGTCGACGTGGGCGATGATGGCGATGTTGCGCAGATTCATGGCGGCCCGAAACGGGTTGTGCCGGCTCCCTGGCGGCCGCGCGGCGCGGCCGTCCGCGCCGGTTCAGGTACGGAGTCGTGGTGGTTGCGTCGCAATATAAGGACGCGCGCTCTTGGGCAAGGCCGCTGTTCTCATAGGGGCGCTGCGTGACCCGGAATGCTGGGGGCAGATGCCGGTGCCCGCACCCGGCACGGGCCGCCGTTGCAGGGCAGCCCTGCGCGCCTGATTCTCCGCCATCCGCCCTATATGACTGCGCGATGACACTTCGACCGGCCCGCTTCCGTTCGCATCGGGTTGTATTGGATGAAACCGGATCCCTCGGGTAGCGTATCGACCAGGATCAGTTGTCCGGCTGCGGCGATTCGGCCTTCGGGCCGCCAGGACGGGCTTTCGTCGGAAGGACACGATGCGCGCGCTTGAGCCGCGGCTGTTCCCGTATATCTGGCGCTATTCGAAGGGCGATCAGCTCCGAATCTGCGCCGTGGTGCTGGCGTCGCTCCCGTTCTATTTCGCCTCGCTCGACCTGCCGAAGCGCATCGTCAACGATGCGATTACCGGCAAAGCCTACGCGCACGGCGAGACGACTGCGCCGTTCCTCGAACTCACACTGGAATGGCCCGCATTCCTCGGCGGCGGCACGACACACCTCTTCGAAGGGTTCCAGCTCGACCGGTTCGATCTGCTCCTGGGCCTATCGACCTTGTTCCTCAGCCTCGTCCTGATCAACGGCGCGTTCAAGTTCTGGATCAACCTGCAGAAGGGGATCCTCGGCGAGCGGATGCTGCGCCGCCTGCGCTTCCAGCTGTTCTCGCTGATGCTGCGCTTCTCGCCGGAGACGCAGCGGGAGGTGAAATCCTCGGAGACGGCGACGATCATCCGCGACGAGGTCGAGCCCATCGGCTCCTTCATCGGTGACGCCATCGTGGTGCCGGTATTCCTGGGCACCCAGGCCGCCACGGCGCTGGCCTTCATCATGATGCAGAACATGTGGCTCGGCATCGCGGCCGGCGGCATGGTCGCCGTGCAGATGATCGTGATCCCGCGGCTGCGACGCGAGATCATCCGCCTCAGCCGCCAACGCCAGATCGCGTCCCGGGCTCTCGCGGGACGCGTCGCCGAGGTGCTCGACGGGCTGCAGGCGGTGACGCTCAACGATACCGGCCGCTGGGAGCGCGCGGAGATCGGCGGCCGGCTCTACCGGCTCTACGATCTCCGGCTGCGGATCTACCGCCGCAAGTTCGCGGTGAAGTATCTCAACAACCTGCTCGCGCAGGTCACGCCATTCCTGTTCTACGCCATCGGCGGCTACTTCGCCCTGAAGGGGCAGCTCGATATCGGGCAGCTCGTTGCGGTCCTCGCCGCCTACCGGGACCTGCCCCCGCCCCTGAAGGAGCTGATCGACTGGGACCAGCAGCGGCTCGATGTCGAGGTCAAATACGAGACCGTGGCGGCCCATTTCGGTCCCCAGCGCCTGCTTCCGGCGGAGCATGAATCCGAGCGCGCAGCGCCGCGCCTCGGCAGTCCGCTTCGGATCGAGGGTCTGCAGCTGCGCGATCCGCAGGGCGGCTCGCTGATCGAGGTCGGCGACGCGCAGGTGCCTCTTCCTGGGCGGCTCGCCCTGGTCCCTCCCGGCCCGATCGCGCAGGAATTCGCCCGGACCCTGGCCGGGCTGCAGACGCCTCCCGGAGGAACGATCCGGATCGGCGAGCACGACCTGTCGACATTGCCGCGACGCGACCACACGCGCCGCATCGCCTATGCGGGGGTCCAGCCCGTGCTGTTCCCCGGGACGCTGCGCGACAACATTCTCTACGGCTTGCGCACACACCCCTTGCGCACCAGAAGCCTCGACCTCAGCAAAGCGCGGATCAACGAGGCGGTGAAGACCGGCAATCCCTGCGACAGCGTCGAAGACCCCTGGATCGACTTCAACCGCCTCGGGGTCCGGGATGCCGCAGAACTCGACGATCATCTGATCGATCTGCTCGGCCGGCTCGACCTCGGCGATGAACTCTACCGATTCGGGCTCGGCGCCCTGAGTTCGGTGGCCCACGACACGCCGGTGGGTCAGCGGATGATCGCGGCGCGCGAGCACCTGCGCGAGCACTTTGCCCGGAAGGGCCTCGCCGACCTCGTGATTCCGTTCACCCGGGGCCGCTACAACGATCAGGCGACCGTGGCGGAGAACCTGCTATTCGGCGTCCCCCGTGACCCGACGCTGACGGATCCGCGCCGCTTGGCCGGGGTGCCCCTGTTCCGTGCGGCGCTGGAGAAGGTGAGGCTGCTTGACGACCTCGATCGGATGGGCGTCGCCATCGCCAGCAATCTCAAGGACATCTTCGCCGACGTGCCGCCGGGCCATCCCCTGTTCCGGAGATTCTCGCTGATCACACCGGACGCGCTGCCGGATTACCTCCGCCGGCTCGCGCGCCTGCCGGCGGAGGGACGGCTGAGCGAGACCGACAGCGCAGCCTTCCTGGCCTTGGCCCTGGCCTATGTGGAGCCGCGGATGCGCTTCGGCTTGCTCAATCAGCCGCTGGTCAAGCGGATCGTCGGTGCGCGGGGCGTCGTGCAGGGCTTCATGCACGGGGACGATGGGTGCGACGTCGAATCCTACGATCCGAACCGGATCAACCCGCGCAGCACCGTTCTGGACAATCTTCTGTTCGGCCGCATCGATACGGCGCGGATGCACGGCGAGGCGCTGATCCAGAAGGAAGCCCGTGCGGTGTTCCGGGAGTTCGATCTGGAGCGGCCGATCCAGCGGCGCGGTCTGGAGAAGGAGGTCGGCAATCGCGGGCAGTTGCTCGCCGAGCGTGTCCGGGTTCGTCTCGGTCTCGCGCGTGCGATCCTGCGCGAGCCGGAGATCCTTGTGGTCGATCGGGTGGACGAGCATCTGGAGCGCGGCGTCGAAACGCTCCTCGACGTCACCGAGGCTGCCCTGCCTCGGGCCAGCCTCGTAGCGAGCCTGTCGCCGGAATCGGACCCTGCCCGGTTCCCCGGGCACTTGCCGATTCAGAGTGTCGAAACGCGCCTGCGCACGGCGGCCGAATGACGTAAGCGTGACGGGTCCGCGCAGCGCGCGGGCGGCGGTTTACAGGCCCGCCCGTCTTCGGCACAGGATGGTGCCACATGCCCATACTCTCGGACGCATCCGCGACCCCAGACCGGACGATCCCCAGCCTCGCCGGACTACCGCGCGTGGTGCCGCCGCACCGCGTGCCGCCGGAGCGGGAACTTCCTCTGGCCGCCTACCTGCGCTCAATCCGCGACAACGCGCTGGAAGGCTTTCCGCGGCGCGCCTTCGAGGAACCGGTCACCCGTCGCGGGCTGCTCGGACGGTCGAGCTTCGTGCTGAACGACCCGGAGGCGATCCGCCGGGTGTTGGTCGAGAATCAGGCGAATTACGCGCGCACCACCGGGACGACCCGGATCCTACGCCCGATCCTCGGCGACGGGCTCCTGATCAGCGAAGGTTCGGCGTGGCGGCATCAGCGCCGGACGTTGGCCCCGGCCTTCACGCCGCGGGCGATCGACGGGCTGGTGCCCCATATCGCGGCCGCCGTCACGGCCGGAATGGAGCGGATTGCCACCGAGGCCGCGGCGGGACCGGTTGACCTGTTCACGTCCTTCTACAGGCTCGCCCTCGAGATCGCCGGGCGTGCCATGTTCTCGGTGGGCATGGACGAGCACGGGACCGAGCTGCGCCAGTTCATCGCCGAGTATGCCGAGCGGATGGGGCGGCCGCACCTCCTCGACATCGTGATCCCCCCGGGGTGGCCGGTGCCCCTCGACTGGGCGCGAGGGCGGTTCCGGCGCCGATGGATCCCGTTCCTAGACCGGATCATCGCGGCGCGCCGTGAGGCGGAGCGGACCGAGGCGCATTCGGGCGACCTCCTCGACCTGCTCGCGGCCGCGCGCAATCCGGATACGGGCGCCGCCTTCACGGCCGACGAGTTGCGCGATCAGGTCGCCACCATGATCCTGGCCGGCCACGAGACCACGGCCGGGACGTTGTTCTGGGCGGCCTACCTGCTGGCCCTCGCACCGGAGATGCAGGAGCGGGTCGCCGCCGAGGCGCAGGCCGCCGACCTGACCGATCCCACCGGCTGCCAGAGCGACGGGCGGCTGCCGCTTACCCGCGCGGTGATCGACGAGACCCTGCGCCTGTACCCGGCAGCTTTCGTGGTGGTCCGGCGGGCGCTCGGCCCCGACACCGTGGCCGGCCACGCGGTCAAGGCGAGCGACATCGTCATGGTCAGCCCCTGGGTGCTCCACCGGCACCGGATGCTCTGGCCGGATCCGGACGCGTTCGATCCGGGCCGCTTCCTACCTGGCGCCTCTGCCCCGCGTCGCTTCGCCTACCTCCCCTTCGGAGCTGGCCCACGAGTCTGCATCGGTGCGCAATTCGCCTTGAGCGAGGCCGTCATGTCCCTGGCCTGCGTCCTGAAGCGGTTCCGGCTGGTGCTCGACGAGCAGGAGCCGGTGTTGCCGCAGGCCGTCGTGACGACCCAGCCGGACCGGCCCGCCCGGTTCCGGCTGATCCCCCGCGAGCCCGTCAGCCCTTGATCCCTGTGATCGTCGTCGAGATCGCCCGGGGATCCCGCATCGGCCAGCGGCCGCTATCCACCTGCGCCAGGAACTCTTCGAGAAGGCGGTTATAGGCGTCCGGCTCCTCGACCGAGAGGGCATGGCCGGTATTGGGCAGTATGGCGAGAGCAGCGGAGGGAATGACCCGCTTGAGCATCAGGCTCGGGGCGAGGCAGGGCCAGTCCTCGTCGCCGGCGACGATAAGGGTCGGGACGGTCATGCGGCCGAGGGCGTCCGTGAGATCGTAGAGCGACGGTCGCCCTTTCTGCACGCCGGCCTGGGTGTTGGCCGAGCCGAGGGCCGAGTGCTCGGCGAGCATCCGCTTGAACTCGGCGTGTCCGCGCGGATCCTTGGTCTCGAACTGCACCCGCGTGGGCCCGACGGCGTAGCGCGCCGCGAAGGCCTCCATGCCGTCGCGGAGCAGCATCTCGGCGGTGGCGTCCGCCTCGGCGCGGAACAGGGCCTGCCGCTCGGGCTCCGCGCCGTAGCCGCAGCCGCCGAGGCAGAGCGACAGCGCACGATCGGGGTGCCGCAGGCCGAAATGCAGGGTCGCGAAGGCGCCCATCGAGATACCGGCGACGTGGGCCTTTGGCGCGCCGAGATGATCGAGGACGGCCAGGATGTCGTCGGCGGCGCGTGCCTGCGAGTAGGCCGAGACGGACTCCGGCACGTCGGAGGGCGGGTAGCCCCGGGCGTTGAACGCGACCGCGCGGTAGCGCCGGCCGAAGTGGCGCAGCTGCGCCTCGTAGCTGCGATGATCGCCGGCAAATTCGTGGACGAAGATCAGCGGCGTCCCCTGGCCGCTCTCCTCGTAGTGGAGCCTTATCCCGTCGTCCGTCGTGGCGCTCGGCATGGCGATCCTCTCATCGACCTCCCCCGGGTTTCCGAGATGGCGCGGCGGGGCGCCCGGTCGAGAGTCGACACCGGAGTTCGTGGGGGGAACGACGAAGCCGCACCCGGCGGACCGGGCGCGGCTTGCGGATCTCCCTGCCGGCGGGGACGCTCCCCGCCCGGCTCAAGCGGCCTTCTTGGAGGAGGCCGGCTTGGCCGACCCCTTGTTGGCCGCGACCTCGGCGAGCTTGGCAGCCAGCTTGGCGTCGAGCTTGCTCGAGGCACCGAGCGGCAGCTCGATGTCGAGGCCGAGGGTCGAGACGCCCTCGCCGCGCTCCAGGGTGACCTTCACCTTGTCGGGCTCCACCGCGACATGGTTGGCGATCACCGCCAGGATTTCCTCGCGGAGCTGGATCACGAGGTCGGGGCGACCCGACTCCGCGCGCTCATGGGCGAGGATCAGCTGCAGGCGGTCGCGGGCGACGGCGCCGGAGCTGCGCTTCTGGAACAGACCCAGGATGCTCACGCCGCCCTCCGCATGAACAGCTTGTCGAGGAAGGACTTGCGCTCGACCGGCAGGCTCATCGGCACGGTCTCGCCCTTGAGCCGGCGGGCCGCGTCGGCATAGGCCCGCGCCGGGGCGCAGAGCGGGTTGTTCAGGGTCACCGGGCAGCCGAGGTTCGAGGCGCGCAGCACCTCCTGGCTCTCCGGAATGATCGCGAGCAGCGGGATCGACAGGATGTCGAGCACGTCCTCGGTCTTGAGCATGTCGCCGCGATCGGCCCGCATCGGGTCGTAGCGGGTGAGGATCAGGTGCTTCTCCATGTCCTCACCCTTCTCCGCCTTGGCGGTCTTGGAATCGAGGAGACCGATGATCCGGTCGGAGTCGCGCACCGAGGACACCTCGGGGTTGGTCACGACCACCGCCACGTCGGCGTGGTGCATGGCGAGCTGGGCGCCGCGCTCGATGCCGGCGGGGGAGTCGCAGATCACCCAGTCGAACTTCGCGCGCAGCTCGTCCATCACCCGGGCGACGCCCTCATCGGTGAGCGCGTCCTTGTCGCGGGTCTGCGAGGCCGGCAGCAGGTGCAGGGTCTCCAGCCGCTTGTCCTTGATCAGCGCCTGCGGGAGCTTGGCGTCGCCGTTGACCACGTTGATGAGGTCGTAGACGACCCGGCGCTCGGCACCCATGACGAGGTCGAGATTGCGCAGGCCAACGTCGAAGTCGACGACGCACACGCTCTGCCCGCCCTGGGCCAGGGCCGCTCCGAGGGCTGCGGTCGTCGTCGTCTTGCCGACGCCGCCCTTGCCCGATGTGACGACGAGAACCTTTGCCACGCGTCGATCTCCCTTAATCCAGGCTTGCCATTCGGATGTTGCCGCCATCGAGCCAGACCTGGGCGGCCTTGCCGCGCAGGGCCGTGCCCATGTCCTCCGCCGTCCGCACGAGGCGGTCGATCCCCAGCAACTCGGGTTCGAATTTGCGGCAGTAGATTCGTGCGCGCGGGTTGCGCGCGGCCCCGGCGATCGCGCGACCGCGCAAGGCGCCGTAGACGTGGATGGAACCGCCGGCCAGGATCTCGGCCCCCGAGGAGACCGAACCCATCACGGTGACGTCACCGGTCGGGTTGATGACGCTCTGGCCGGATCGGACTGAGCCCTCGACGGTGATCGAGGTGACCACCTGCAGCTCCGGCTCGGCCGGGACACTCGGGATCTCGATCGTCTCGGACGGATGTCCCTTCACCAGAAGCGGCGGCAGGCCGTCCGAAACCGCGTCGGAGCCCTCGATGCCCAGGACCACGATGCCGCGCGCCTTGAGCTCACGCATGAGCGTTTCGAGGGCGTCCGGCTCGGGCTTGAGCTGGGCGCAGTCCAGGATGACGGCCCGGCCTTTCAGCAGGGTCGGCGAGCGCTTGAGCGCCGCGTCGAGGCCCGCGAGCCACTCGGGAAGCGGTGGCTCGGGGGAAAGGGCCAGGGCCTTGAAGGCCCGTCCGCGCAGGCTGAGCGGCCGGGGCGCGGAAGGAGCCGCCGCTTGGGCGGTCTCCGGATCGATCGGCTCGGGGTGGGTCTCGCTCATGTCCGCCCGTTAAGAGTCCTTACCGGACCATTGACGGCGGGTATGGTTACCGAAGGGTTAAGTTTCTGATCCGGTCGGCAAATTCTGCCGGGATCCTGGTATCGGGGCAGCGGAGGACGCTTTCACGACCCGATCAGGACCGTCGCAAAGGGGGACGTGCGCACTCTGTCCCAGCGCGCAGGGTTGCGCCCAAGCCTGGTGCGATATCCTCGAGCGTGGCGCAGCTGGTTTGCTACGCTGCGCTCGCTCGGACGGACCTGGTCTTGGACCGGCTGCGCGAACGCCGTCGGCGGAACGCGTCTTAACCCCGCTCGAACAGGTTGAGCTTGATCGCGTCCTCCAGCAGCCGCACCTCCACTGCCTGCCCCCGGAAGGCCGGATCGAGGTCGTCGGCGGCACGATAGAGGCCGTCGATCGCCACCAGCTCGGGCTCGAACCGGCGGCACCAGATCCGCGCCGTCGGGTTCCCGGCCGCGCCCGCGATAGCGCGGCCGCGCAGGGCGCCGTAGACGTGGATCGAGCCCCCCGCGATGACCTCGGCGCCCGACGCTACGGCGCCCAGCACCGTGACGTCGCCTTCGAGGTGCAGCACGGTCTGGCCGGAGCGCACGGGCGCGTCGAGAATCAGCGAGCGGGCCGTCTCCTTGGCCGGCGGCTCGCTCTCCGAGGACGCGTCCGCGGCCGACTCGTCAGGAGTGGCGATCTCTCCCGCGGGCCGCCCGCCCGCCAGGGCCGGCGGTGTTCCGGAGTCCAGGAGCGACGGTGCGGCGCCCTCGATCCCCAGGACTGCGATGTGGCGGGCGGCCAGCTCGGCCAGCAACCCGTCGAGATCCTCGCGGGTGAGCCGCAATCCGGACAGGTCGAGGATCACGGGCCGGCCGGCGAAGAAGTTCGGAGCGCGGCGGTTCAGGGCATCGAGGTCACCAAACCAATCGGCCACCGGTGGTATCGGCGCCAGGACGGTGGCCATGAAGGAGCGGCCGCGGAAACGGATCGGCGGGCGCGCCGGCTCGGATGTCGGCTGGGTCACGGGCGTGTTCGGTGTCGCGGAAGGGATCGTCCGCATCCATGCGGCGGCGGCGCGTCGGGGGCAATCCCGCAACGTCTGGTGTGACGCCTTGGCGGGTCCGCGGACGCGTTTCTGTTGTAGAGAGAGCCGGCAGCCGAGCCGGACCGGACCGTTGAGCAGCGCCACCCCGCACGCCCCCATCCCCTTCGTCGTCGATGACCTCACCCGCGCCAACCAGCGGCGGGCGGCTGACCCGCGCGCCTCTGCCTGGGTCTCGGCCAATGCCGGCGCGGGCAAGACCAAGGTTCTCACTGACCGGGTGGTGCGGCTGCTCCTCGACGGCGCCCCCCCGGGCCGGATCCTCTGCCTGACCTTCACCAAGGCCGCCGCGGCCAACATGGCGATCCGCGTCTTCCGGCTCCTCGGCCGGTGGGTTACGCTGGATGACGAGGCCCTCGCGGCCGAACTCCTCGACCTCACCGGCGAGCGCGCCGGGTCCGAGCGCCTGCGGCTGGCCCGCCGCCTCTTCGCCCGGGCGGTGGAGACGCCGGGCGGCCTCAAGATCGAGACGCTGCACGCCCTGTGCGAGCGGCTGCTCCACATGTTCCCCTTCGAGGCGAACGTGCCGGCCCGCTTCGTGGTGCTCGACGAGGCCAAGGCCCGGGAAGTGTTCGACATCGAGATGGCCAACGTCCTGGCCGATGCCGTGGCGAACGGCGACACGCCCCTGAGCGCCGCTCTCTCGCGGGTCACGCCGGAAGCCACTGGCGACACCCTGCGGGCGGCGATCCGGTCGGCCATGCGTGCGCGGAGCTTCATCGGCGATGCCGCCGCCCTCGATCGGGCCTTCGGACGGCTGCACGGGGCGCTGGGGCTCGCGGCCGAGGAATCCGCCGAGCGGATCGAGGCCGCGATCCTCGAGGGCGGCCCCGGGTGCCGTCCGGAGGAGCGCGCCGCGCTGATCGCGGCGCTCCGCACCGGCAAGGCCAACGACGAGAAGCTCGCCGACGCCCTGGAGGCCGCCGAGGCCGAGCGGGTTCGCGCGACGGACCTTCCCGACCGAGCCGAGGCGCTGGCCCTCTACCGGTCGGTGTTCTTCACCCAGAAGGACGAGCCCAAGGCCGACAGCAGCCTCGGGACCAAGAGCGTGCCGGCCGGTGCCAAGGCGGCATTGCTCGCCGAGCGGGACCGGCTGGAGCCGCTGTTCGACCGCCTGCGCGCCGCGCGGGCCCATGCCCGCACGCAGGCGCTGTTCCAGATCGCCGCCGAGATCCACCGCCGCGTGGAAGCGCAGAAGGCGCGCCTCGGCGCCCTCGATTTCGACGACCTGATCCACAAGGCGCTGGACTTGCTCGGCCGCGTCGGGGCCGGCTGGGTCCTGTACAAGCTCGACCGCGGCATCGACCACGTCTTGGTCGACGAGGCGCAGGACACGAACCCGGAGCAATGGGCGATCCTGCGGGCGATCACGCAGGAATTCGCCGCCGGTGAGGGCGCCCGCTCCGGCAGCCGCACACGCTTCGCGGTGGGTGATCCCAAACAGTCGATCTACGGCTTCCAGGGGGCCGAGCCGCGGGAATTCGCCCTCACCCGCGCGTCCTGGATCGCGGAATCGCGCTCGGCCGGCCTGACCTTCGAGGACGTGCCGCTCACCCTGTCGTTCCGCTCGACCAGCCTCGTCCTGCGCGCGGTCGATGCGGTCTTCGCCCTCGACGCGCACAACGAGGGCCTGTCCTTCGAGGACACGGTCCGCACCACAGTCCATGCCAGCGCCCGGCCCGGCGCGCCCGGCGCGGTGGAACTGTGGCCGATCGCCGAGCCGGAGCCGACCGCGGAGCCGGATGCCTGGACCGCACCCGTGGACGCGCCGGAGACCAGCGCCCCCGCGATCGTCACCGCCCGCCGGGTGGCGCAGGCGGTGCGTAGCTGGACCAACACGGGCGACGCGACCGGCCGGATCTGGCGTCCCGGGGACGTCCTGATCCTGGTCCGGAAGCGTGGACCCGCCTTCGAGGAGGTGATCCGCGCCTTGAAGGGGCTGGGGGTCCCGGTCGCCGGGCAGGATCGGCTCGAGGTCTCCGCGCATATCGCCGTGGCCGATCTGGTCGCCGCCGGGCGGGCAGGCCTCCTGCCGGCCGACGACCTGACCCTCGCCACCGCCCTCAAGACACCGCTGGTCGGCCTCACCGACGAGGATCTCGTGCGGATCGCCGCCCGTCGCGACCTCGCCGAGACCCTCGAGGATGCCCTACACCGCCTTGCCGCCGCGGGCGACGCGGCGGCAAGGCGCGGGCTGGAAGCCCTGTCGAGCTGGATTGCCCTGGCGGGGCTCCACGGCCCATTCGGCTTCTACGCGCGGCTCCTCGGCCCGCAGGGCGGCCGGGCGAAGCTGGTGGCCCGGCTCGGCGGTGAGGCCGGGGATGCTATCGACGTCTTCCTCGCTGCCGCCGCCCAGGCAGAGACCGGCGAGGACGCCCCGTCCCTCGGGGGCTTCCTCGCCCGCTACGTCGGCGCCGAGGCCGGGCACACGGTCAAGCGCGACCTCGAATCGGGCCGGGACGAGGTCCGGGTGATGACGGTCCACGGTGCGAAGGGGCTGGAGGCGCCGGTCGTGGTGATCCTCGACGGATGCGAGCCCCTCGGCCGCAACGATCCCCCCCTGTTGCCGCTGCCGGAGACGGAGATCGCGCTGCCGCCGGTCTGGTCCGGCGGGCGGACCCAGGATTGCGCGGCGACCGATGCCGCGCGAGCCGCCCTGCTCGCCAAGGCTCGGCAGGAGCACAACCGTCTGCTCTACGTCGCCATGACCCGCGCGGCCGACCGGCTGATCGTGGCCCCGTTCCGCGGTCACGAGCGCGAGAGCGAGGCGGCGTGGTGCCGCATGATCCATGCCGGCCTCGAGGCGGCCCTCGGCGCAGGTCGGGCGCTGGATCTGCCCTACGGGCCGGCTTTTCTCTGGCAGGACGGTGCGACGCCGATTGCGGCAGTGGCGCCAGCGGCCTCCGCTCCCGCGCCGGATCCCGACCGGGATCCGGATTGGCTGCGCAGCCCGATCCCGTCTGAACCGGAGGTCCAGACCCTCAACCCGTCCGGCGCGCTTCAAGCGGCGGACGGCGCGCGCGTACCGCCACCGCGCCTCGCGGACGCACAGGCCCGGCGCCGTGGGATCCTCACGCACGCCTTGCTGCAGCACCTGCCCCGGGTCGAACCCGCTCGACGGGAGGCGGCCGGCCTCGCCTTCGTTCGGGCTCGCGCACCCGGCCTGCCGCACGCGGCCCCGCGCGCGATCGTCCGATCGGTGCTTCGCATCATCGGCGACCCGGCGCTGGCGCCCCTCTTCGCCCACGACGCCCGCGCGGAGGTGGCGCTTTCGGGGCGGGTTCGCGCGGCCGGCACGGAACGCGTAGTCCAGGGACGTGTCGATCGCTTGGCGGTGACGGCGGACACGGTGCGCATAGCCGATTTCAAGACCGGCCGCCCGCCCGAGCCCGGCGCGCCACTGCCAGCGGCGGAGGCCGGCCAGATAGCCCTCTACGCACGCCTCCTCGCGCAGATCTATCCGGATCGAATGATCCTGCCGATCCTGGTCTGGACGTCCGGTCCGGTGATCCGCGCCCTCGACCCCGATGACGTCACGGCGGCGCTGGACCAGGTCGGGATCGAGGCGTGACGGGGACTCGAATTTTCTCCACGCAGAGACGGTTCCCGCATGCGCCGCCGCACATCACGATGCGCCAGCGCGCCCGCGAGGGCGATCTGTCCGAGCGGCCGCGGCCAAGCCCAGGGCCGGGACTTCTTGACCGGGCGCCAGGCCGTCGCCAATTCTGGCAGGACCGCGCGGGCCCCTGCCCGTTCGACGCCGTCCGACGGACGGCGGCTTCCGAAAGGTGACGTTATGGCGACGGTGAAAGTAACCGACGCGAGCTTCGAGCAGGACGTTCTCAAGTCCGCCGAGCCCGTCGTGGTGGATTTCTGGGCGGAATGGTGCGGCCCGTGCCGTCAGATCGGTCCGGCGCTCGAGGAGATCGCCACCGACATGCAGGGCAAAGTGAAGATCGCCAAGGTCAACGTCGACGAGAACCCGCAGATCGCCGCCCAGTACGGCATCCGCTCGATCCCCACGCTGCTCCTGTTCAAGAACGGCGAGCGTGTGGACCAGAAGGTCGGCGCCGCCCCGAAGGGCGACCTGTCGCGCTGGATCGGCGCTCAGACCGCCTGAGCGGCTCGAAGCCTGCAGCAGACAAAAAGAAAGCCCGACCGCAAGGCCGGGCTTTCTCGGTTTCGAGCCCAAGTTATTTTTTCGGGATCCCGGTGCGAGGCCCGGGATCCCGTAGTCAGTCTTAGTACGAGCCGAACTTGTAGTTCAGGCCGGCGCGGACGACGGCGAAGGCGTTCTCGTTCCGGCTCGCGTTGGTGAGCGAGTAGACCGGCACGAGGCCGACCGGCGAGATCGCGGCGCCGACCAGCGGCAGCTGAGCGCGGCCGTTGTTGTTGTCGAGGTTCACGTACAGACCTTCCACCTTCAGCGTCACGGCCGAGGAGCGGAAGAAGTTCAGGAACGAGTCGGTGGGCAGAGCGTATTCGACACCGCCGCCGACCGTCCAGCCGGTCTTGAAGTCGTTCCGGCGGCCAGCGAAGTTCTGAAGGCCGACGCGGGCGCCGTCATCCGTGCCGGTGGCGTAAGCGAAGCCGCCGGTGGCGTACACGAGGGTGCGGTCGAAGGCGTAGCCGAGGCGGCCGCGGACGGTGCCGAAGAAGTCGATGGTGTTGAGGGTGCCGTTGACCGGGATGAAGCCCGGGTTGATCGCCGCAGCGTTGGTGGCGAAGCGGGCGCGACGGCCGAAGTCGAGGTACTGAGCGTCAGCCTCGAAGCCGATCACGGCGCCGTTGCCCGGGGTCAGCTGCCAGTTGTAGCCGATCTGGCCACCGCCCGAGAAACCTTCGCGGCTGTCGTTGCTGTAGGCCAGCGACGAGCCGAACGGGGCCAGGGCCTGGTAGGGGACGAGACCGCCCGGCACGAGAGCGACCGGATTACCGGGCGTCTGCACGAAGCCGCGGTTGGAGTTGCTGCTGGCGTCGAACGCGTAGCCGGCGTTGATACCGAAGTAGGCACCGGTCCAGGTGAACACCGGAACAGGGGTGAACACCGGCGGCGGCGCAGCGCGGCGCGGCAGGTCGGCGGCGGAAGCGGCGGCGGTGAGCGCGGTGAAAGCCGCGAGAGACGTGAGAAGCTTCTTCATTACTGTGATCCCCAGCATAAGCCCGATCGAGGGAGAAATTATGCGATCGGGCCCCGCGTGGATGTAGCCTAGCTGCCACAGCGGGAGGAAAGCGTGGCCGTAAGCCGGTCTCCATCCGGGCGATTGCGGCGAATCGACGGATATCCGAATGCAAAATCCGGACTTCGAAGATGTCCGGTATTCTTGCCAGCCGGTACACCGGTCGCGGTCGGCCCCGACGGACTGGATACGACTCAGACCGGCGGCGTGTCGTTGGCTGCGAGAACCATGCCGGCCAAGTAGAGGGATCCGCAGATCAGGATTCGCGGGGGCCGCTCGAAGGCAATGTCGCGCACCAGGGCGAGCGCCGCCTCGATGCTCGGCGCGGCGTAGGTCGAAAGGCCGACATCCTCGCCGATCCGCGCGACCTCCTCGGCCGGGCGCGCGGCCATCGTTCCGGTGATCGGGACAGCCACGAGAGCCCGGGCCAGACCGACGAAATTGCGCAGGAACCCGTCGGCATCCTTCGTGCCAAGCAGGCCGACCACGAGGACGAGCGGCACGTCGCTCTTCTCGCCGAGATCCGCCATGGCGGCCGCGAGGATCCGGCCGCCGTCGATGTTGTGGCCGCCGTCGAGCCAGAGCTCGGTGCCGGGATCGAGCTGGGCGGCGAGACGGCCGCGGCCAAGTCGCTGCAGCCGCCCCGGCCACTCGACCTCGGTCAGCCCACGCTCCAGGGCCGCTGTGCCGATATCGCCGAATCCGGCCGCGCGCAGGGCGGTGATCGCCGTGCCGGCATTGACCAGTTGATGGCGCCCGGCGAGGCGCGGCCGCGGCAGATCGAACAGGTCGGTCTCGTCCTGATAGACGAGGCGCCCGCGCTCCTCGTGCACGGAGAAGTCCTGGTTGCCCACGAGCAGCGGCTCGGCACCGATCGCCTCGGCACGGCGGCAGAGGACGGCATCGGCCTTGGCATAGTCCTGCGCGGCGATCACCGCCGGGCAGCCGCGCTTGAAGATCCCGGCCTTCTCGGTCGCGACCGATTCGACCGTGTCGCCGAGATACTCGGCGTGGTCGCGGCCGATCGGCGTCACCACCGCGCAGGCGGGCCGATCGATCACGTTGGTGGCGTCGAGCCGGCCGCCGAGACCGACCTCGAGCAGCAGTACGTCGGCCGGGCTCTCCGAGAAGAGCAGGAAGGCCGCCGCCGTCGTGATCTCGAACATGGTGATCGGCTCGCCGCCATTGGCGCTCTCACAGCGCGCGAAGGCGTCGGCGAGGCGATCCTCGTCCACGAAATGCCCGCCGCCGATCCCGCCGATGCGGATCCGCTCGTGGAAGCGGACGAGGTGCGGCGAGGTGTAGACATGGGCGGCCAGGCCTCCGGCCTCCAGGATCGACCGCATGAACGCGATGGTCGACCCCTTGCCGTTGGTGCCGGCCACGTGGATCACGGGCGGAAGGCGGCGCTCGGGATGGTTCAGCCGCGCGAGCAGCCGCTCGATGCGGCCCAACGACAGGTCGATGGTGCGGGGGTGGAGCGCCAGGAAGCGCGCCATCAGGGCGTCGGACGAGGCCATCGCCGGCTCAGGCCGCCTCGGAGGCCGCGGCCGGAGCGCCGGCCTGGGACACGTTGGTCAGGAGGCTGCAGAGACGCGTGATCGTCTCCTTGAGCTGGTGCCGGTGGACCACCTGATCGACCATGCCATGCTCGCGCAGGTATTCCGCCCTCTGGAAGCCGTCCGGCAGCTTCTCCCGGATCGTCTGCTCGATCACCCGCGGTCCCGCGAAGCAGATCAGGGCGCCCGGCTCGGCGAGGTGGACGTCGCCCAGCATCGCGTAGGAGGCGGTGACGCCGCCCGTGGTCGGATTCGTCAGCACCACGATGTATGGGAGCCGCGCCGCGTTGAGCCGTCGCACCGCCACGGTGGTCCGCGGCATCTGCATCAGGGAGAGAATTCCCTCCTGCATCCGCGCGCCGCCGGAGGCCGCAAACAGCACGTAGGGCGTGCGCTTCTCCAGCGCCGTCTCGGCGCCGCGTACGAAGGCCTCACCCGCCGCCATGCCCAGCGACCCGGCCATGAAGCCGAATTCCTGAGCGGCCAACGTCATCGGCAGGCCGCCGACCCGGCCGAAGCCGATCTTGAACGCGTCCTGCAGGCCGGTCTTGGTCCGGGCCTCCTTGAGCCGGTCGACGTAGCGCTTCTCGTCGCGGAACTTCAGCGGGTCGGGGACGACCTCGGGCAGGGCCACATCGATCCACGTGCCCTCGTCGAACATCATCTTCAGGCGCGCCTGAGCGCCCATCTTCAGGTGATGCTCGGAGCCGGGAATGACCCAGTGATTGGCCTCCACCTCCTTGTGGAACACCATCTGCCCCGTGTCTGGGCACTTGACCCAGAGGTTCTCGGGCGTCTCACGCTTGAACAAGGTCTTGATCCGGGGGCGCACCACCTCCGAGATCCAGTTCATAGGTTCGACCATCGACTTGCGTCCGTCCGCTTCAAGCCCGTGCAGATATCAGGTGCGGCGCATCCGGCCGCCAGGGGAGCCTGGTCCGTCAGGCGGCCCGTCCAACACCCGCCGACCGCACGCCCGCGGCGAGTTCGCGCACCAGCTCCGTCACCGCCCCGACGCTTCCGGCCTGCGGCCTGCCCTTGCCGTCAAGGGAGCGCACCAGGGCGTCCACGAGGGCAGAGCCGACCACGACACCGTCGGCGCCCTTGGCGATCGCCGCCGCGTGGGCGCCGGTCTTCACTCCGAAGCCCACGACGACGGGCAGCTCCGTGTGGCGCCGGATGCGGGCGACCGCCTCGGAGACCTTGCCGAAATCCGGCGTCGCCGTCCCGGTGATGCCGGTGATCGACACGTAGTAGACGAAGCCCGCCGTGTTCGCGAGGACGGCCGGCAGGCGCCGCTCGTCGGTGGTCGGCGTGGCGAGTCGGATGAAGGCGAGACCCTTGGCGAGAGCCGGCAGGCACAGCTCGGCATCCTCCTCGGGAGGGAGGTCGACGACGATCAGCCCGTCGACGCCGGCCGCCACCGCGTCGTCGAGGAAGCGGTCGACGCCGTAGGTGTGGATCGGGTTGTAGTAGCCCATCAGCACGATGGGCGTCGTGTCGTTGCCGGCGCGGAAGCGGCGTACGAGGTCGAGGGTGCCAGACACCGTCTGGCCCGCCTTGAGCGCCCGCAGGCCGGCGGCCTGGATCGCCGGGCCGTCCGCCATCGGGTCGGTGAACGGCAGGCCGAATTCCAGGATGTCGGCACCGGCGCCCGGCAGGGCCTTCAGGACCTCCAGCGAGGTCTCCGGATCGGGGTCGCCGGACATCACGTAGGTGACGAGGACGGACCGGTTCTCCGCGCGGGCACGGGCGAAGGTGGCGTCGATGCGGCTCGGCATGGTCGGTCGATATTCGCCTCTGCAGGGCCGCCGACGGCCCGGGGTTGCACCCGCGCTACACCAAAGGCATCGGCCCGTGAAGCGGGCGAGCCTCCGGCGACCGCGCTGCGGCGCGGGACGGCGCCGGCCCCAAGGCTTGGCCCCCAGCGAGATACGGCCATGCGCGCGGGTCTGTTGCCGTAACGACGGCGGCCGCCTAGCAGTCCCGCATGTCCGAGAGATCCCTACCGTCTCGCGCCCTGGCCGCGCTCCTGTTCGACATGGACGGAACGTTGATTAGCTCGATCGCCTCTGCGGAGCGGATCTGGTCGCGCTGGGCGGAGGCGCACGGCCTCGACGTAGCGACCTTCCTGCCGACGATCCACGGCGTGCAATCGGTCGAGACGATCCGTCGGCTGAACCTGCCGGGCGTGGATCCCGTCGCCGAGGCCACCGCGATCACGGAGGCCGAGATGGAGGAAGTCGACGACATCGTCGCGATCGAGGGCGCGCGGACCTTCCTGGAGGCGCTACCGCGCGACCGCTGGGCGATCGTCACCTCGGCGCCCCGGCGGCTGGCGGAGCGCCGCCTCGCGGCGGCCGGCATGCCGGTCCCCGATTTGCTGGTGGCCGCCGAGGACGTGGCGCAGGGGAAGCCCGCCCCGGATTGCTTCCTGATGGCGGCCGAGCGCCTCGGCGTCGCGGCGTCGGACTGCCTCGTCTTCGAGGACGCCCCGGCTGGCATCCGGGCGGCGGAAGCCGCGGGCGCGGGCGTTGTGGTGGTCACCGCGACCCATCGCGAGCCGGTGAGGACCGGTCATCCGGCGATCACGGACTACATCCGGCTCGGCGTCTCCGCGGAGCGGGACGGGATCCGGGTGACACGGACCGCCTGAGCCTTTCCAAGCCGGCCGCGGCCCCGCTGGCGGCCGGTACCGCCTGGTCGTATCGCCCGCAGGCGCCGCGCGGCGCGAGGCATCCGGGCGGAGGGTTAGGCCATGGCAATGATCGATCGGCGTCGCGTGCTCGGGGCAGTCGCGACCGGCGCCGCCGCGGGCCTCGCCCCCGCCGCGGCCGCCGAGGCGCAGCCGGGCCCGCTGTTCCCGCTGCCGCAGGCGACCATCCCGATCCTGGGCGAGGCGCAGGGCTTCCCGGTCCGCAGGATCTATTGCATCGGCCGCAACTACGCGGCCCATGCCCGCGAGATGGGCTCCGACCCCTCGCGCGAGCCGCCTTTCTTCTTCCAGAAGCCAGCCGATGCCGTGCAGGTCGTCGCGGGCGGCGTCGCCGACCATCCCTACCCGTCGCTGACCCAGAACTACCACCACGAGATCGAGCTCGTCGCCGTGCTGAAGTCGGGCGGGCGGGACATCCCGGCCGCGCAGGCGCTCGACCACGTCTACGGCTATGCCACCGGTCTCGACATGACCCGCCGGGATCTCCAGCGCGGCATGGGCAACCAGAAGAAGCCCTGGGAGATCGGCAAGAGCTTCGACCATTCCGCGCCGCTCACGCCGATCCTTCCCGTCGCCCAGGCCGGCCATCCGGGGCGCGGGCGGATCCGACTCGCCGTGAACGGCACCGTGCGGCAGGACGCCAACCTGTCGGACATGATCTGGTCGGTGGCCGAACAGATCGCGGAGCTGTCGCGAGCCTTCGAGCTCCAGGCCGGCGACATCGTCTTCTCCGGCACGCCCGAGAATGTCGGGCCGGTCGTCCGCGGAGACGTGCTCGCGGGCTCGATCGAGGGCCTGCCGGACCTTTCGATCCGCATCGTGTGAGGCAGCCCGCGGGGACCCGGGCACGGTGGGGCGTTGACTTTTCCTGCCGGCATCGCGGCTTTATCCGGTACGGATCCGCGGGGGCAGGAGCAGCGCGCGTATGACCAAGCCCAACGGCGTGCCGCCGAACCTCTTCGAGACCGCCGAGGGCCGCCGTCTCGTGGAGGCGCGCTCCGATCCGGCCTGGCGCCGCTGGGGATCGTATCTCAGCGACCGGCAATGGGGCACGGTGCGGGAGGATTACAGCCCGAAGGGCGACGCCTGGGATTACTTGCCCCACGACCACGCCCGGTCGCGCGCCTATCGCTGGGGCGAGGATGGCATCGGCGGCTTTGGCGATCGCCACCTGAACTGGTGTCTATCGCTGGCCCTGTGGAACGGGCGGGACCCAATTCTGAAGGAGCGCCTGTTCGGCCTGACCAACCAGGAAGGTAATCACGGCGAAGACGTCAAGGAACTCTACTACTATCTCGACGGGGTCCCGACCCACGCCTTCATGCGGATGCTGTACAAGTACCCGCAGGCGGCCTTCCCCTACGAGCACCTGGTCGAGGAGAATGCGCGGCGCGACCTCGACGACCCGGAATTCGAGCTCCTCGACACCGGCCTGTTCGACGAAGGCCGCTACTTTGACATCGAGATCGCCTACGCCAAGGCCGCGCCCGACGACATTCTGATGCGGGTCACCGCCACCAATCGCGGCCCGGGCGCCGCGGACCTGACGCTGCTGCCGCAGCTCTGGGCGCGCAACACATGGTCGTGGAAGCAGGGCACGCCGAAGCCGGAGCTGATGGCTGGCTCGGAGGGCTCGGTCTGGGCGCGCCATCCCGAGATGCCTACCTTCCGCTTCTTCGCCGAGGGCGCGGGCGAGTTGCTGTTCACCGAGAACGAGACGAACACGCACCGGCTGTTCGGCAGCGGGCCGGCCGAGGGCTTCTACAAGGACGGGATCGACCGGTGCGTGGTGGGCGGCGACCGGGCCGCCGTCAACGCCCTGTCGGGCACCAAATGCGCCGCCCGCTACGACCTGCAGCTCGGCCCCGGCGAGACGCGCACCCTGCGCCTGCGCTTGCGCGCCGAGACGGCGCCGGGCGAGCCCTTCGCGGATTTCGACGCCGTCTTCGCCGCCCGTGAGGCCGAGGCCGACGATTTCTACGGGGCGCTGCAGGCGCCAATCGCCGATCCCGAGATGCGGCTGGTGCAGCGGCAGGCGCTCGCCGGCATGCTCTGGTCGAAGCAGCTCTACCATTACGACGTGCGCGAGTGGCTCGCCGGCGACCCCGCGCAGCCCGCGCCGGCGCCGGAGCGGCGGCACGGCCGCAACAGCGACTGGACGCATCTGCGCGCGAACGACATCATCTCGATGCCGGATGCCTGGGAATACCCCTGGTTCGCCTCCTGGGACCTCGCCCTCCAGGCAATCGTGTTCGGGCTCATCGATCCCGACTTCGCCAAGAACCAGCTCCTGCTCCTGGTCGACGAAGCCTATACCCACCCGAACGCCGCGCTGCCGGCCTACGAGTGGGGCTTCGGGGACGCCAATCCGCCGGTCCACGCGATGGCCGCATGGCGGGTGTTCGAGCTGGACCGGGGGCTGACCGGCACGCCGGACCACGCTTTCCTCAAGCGGATCTTCAACAAGCTGACCCTGAACTTCACTTGGTGGGTGAATCGCAAGGATTCCGACGACCGCAACCTGTTCCAGGGCGGATTCCTCGGCCTCGACAATATCGGCATCTTCGACCGGTCGAAGCCGGTCGGCGACGGCGCTACGCTGACCCAGTCCGACGCGACAGCCTGGATGGCGACTTACGCCCTCAACCTGATGCGGATCGCCATCGAGCTGGCCCTCGACGATCCGACCTTCGAGGACATGGCGGAGAAGTTCTTCGAGCACTTCCTCCTCATCGCCGGCGCTACCGGCGCGGGCGTGTGGGACGAGCCGGACGGCTTCTTCTACGACGTGATCGAGACAAGCGACGGGCAGCGCCTGCCCATCCGCGCCCGGACCATGGTCGGCCTGATCCCGATCTTCGCGGTGGCGGTGATCAACGAGTGCGACCTCGCGCGGCTGCCGTCCCTGCGCAGCCGGATGGTGTTCTTCCTCAGGAACCGCCCGGACCTCGCGACCCTTGTCTCGCGCTGGAACGAGCCCGGCGAAGGCCAGACGGTTCTGCTGTCGCTCCTGCGCGGGCACCGGTTGAAGGCTCTGCTCAGCCGCGCCCTCGATCCGAACGAATTCCTCTCGGATTTCGGGCTGCGCGCCGTGTCCCGCGTCTACGCCGACAAGCCGTTCTGCTTCGCGTGGAACGGGCGGGACCTGGGGCTCGCCTACGAGCCGGCCGAGTCGCGCTCGCGCCTGTTCGGCGGCAACTCGAACTGGCGGGGCCCGGTCTGGATGCCGGTCAACTACCTGCTCATCGCCGGATTGAACCGCTTCCACGACTATTACGGCCCGGATTTCCGCGTCGAGGCGCCGACCGGGTCGGGCCGGACCTACGCCCTGCGCGAGATTGCTGCCCACCTGTCACGGCGCCTGATCGGCCTCTCGACACGCGGTGCGGACGGGCAGCGGCCCGTCTACGGCGACAGCCGGATTGAACAGGAAGATCCGCATTTCCGCGATCTGGTCCTGTTCTACGAATACTATCACGGCGATACCGGCCGCGGGGTCGGCGCGTCGCACCAGACCGGCTGGTCGGGCCTCGTGGCTCTGCTCATCCAAGAAGTGGCGACCGCGGCCGCCGAGGCGCCGGGCCCCGGCTGGCCCTGACAGCCCGGTCGCCGGTGCGCCGCACCGGCGGCCGAAGCCCCCGCTATTCCGCGGCAGACTGCATCCGCTGGCGCTGTCCCTGCCCGATCCGGCGGGAGATCATCGAGCGGCGGGCGCTATAGGCCGCGGAGACCAGCGGGTAATCGACCGGAAGTCCCCACTTCGCCTTGTAGACCTCGGGCGTCAGGCCGCGCATCGTCAGGTGCCGCCGCAGAGCCTTGTAGGGCTTGCCGTCCTCGAAGCTGATGAGCGTGTCGGGTCGGATTGAGTCGCGGATCTGGGCCTCAGTCGGGCGCCTGACCTGTGGCTCCGCATGCTTGCGCAAGGCGGTGAGCGAGTGGTGAACCTCAAAGAGCAGGTCGGGCAGCGTTCCCGCGGGAATGTTGTTGCGCGTGACGTAGGCACTCAAGATTTTCGCGGCCAGTTCGACGCTCAGCAATCTCATCTGCATGGTCGTCACCTCGATTCGGCGTGGATCGGATGTGGCTCTCGTTGGGTTTCGTCGGGTTCCGCACCGTCGACCGCAGCTTGATGTCCCGGAACAATGGTGGGTGCGGCCGGAAGCGGCGAACAGGGGCATTATGCGCCAGACCGCCGCTACCACAACCGGGCCGCGCATTCCTTGCGACAATATTTCTACCGGGGATTGAGACCTTCGGTCATCGACGAAGCAGCGGATGCGTCGTTGTTCGGGCCGGAGTGCGGTATTGAGCACTTGCCTGCCGTTCAGGGCACGATGGAGAATTGGAACACATGGAGGCCCTGGTCGTCGGAGCGGGCGTCGTCGGACTTGCCATCGGGCGAGCCCTGGCGCTGCGCGGGCACGCCGTCGTCGTGGCGGAAACCGAGGACGCTTTCGGAACCGGGGTCTCAGCCCGCAGCTCGGAGGTGATCCATGCCGGCATGTATTATCCAAGCGGATCGGAGCGGGCGCACCACTGCGTCGCGGGTGCCCGCCGGCTGTACAGCTTTTGCGAGAGTCACGGTGTCCCGCATCGCGCCTGCGGCAAGCTGATCGTCGCGTCCGACGACGCGGAAGCCGAGAAGATCGCGGCGATCCGCCGACAGGGCGAGGCCAACGGCGTCATGGGCCTGGAGCTTCTCGACGCAGACGCGGCCCGGCGCCTGGAGCCCAATCTTACCTGCACGGTGGCGCTCCATTCGCCGCGCACCGGCATCGTAGACAGCCACGCGCTGATGCTCGCCCTGCTCGGCGAGATCGAGGATCACGGCGGCGCCCTCGCGCTGCGCACTCCGGTCGCGGGTCTCATGCGACGCGACGGGCAGTGGCAGGCCGCCTTCGGAGGCGCCGAGCCCGGCACAATGGCGTTCGACGCGGTTATCAACGCCGCGAGCTTCGGCGCGCCGGTTCTCGCATCGCGCACCGAGGGCTATCCAGCCGAGCGCGTCCCGACGCTGCGCCTCGCCCGCGGCAACTACTTCGGCTGCGCCGGCAAGCCGGCCTTCTCGCGGCTGATCTACCCGGCGCCGCGGATCGACGGCGGCCTCGGCATCCACCTGACCCTCGATCTCGCCGGTCGTACCCGCTTCGGGCCCGACGTGGAATGGGTGGACGGGTTCGACTACCAGGTCGATCCGCAGCGCGCCGAGGCCTTCTACGGTGCGATCCGGCGCTACTGGCCCGCCCTGCCGGATGGTGCGCTCTACCCGGACTATGCCGGCCTGCGTCCGAAGCTGACCGGGCCGGGCGAGCCGGCAGCCGATTTCTGGATCGACGGACCGGCCGAGCACGGATTATCGGGCCTCGTGCACCTGTTCGGGATCGAGAGCCCGGGCCTGACCTCCAGCCTGTCGCTCGCCGAGGCCGTGGCCGATCGGCTGGACGCCTGACGCTTCAGAACAGCAAGTGGAGCGCCAGCGGGGCGAGGATCGCCGTCAGGAAGGCGTTCAGACCCATGGCGATGCCCGCGAAGGTCCCGGCCACCTCGCTGACCTGGAAGGCCCGCGCCGTCCCGATGCCGTGGGCCGCGAGCCCGGCCGCGAAGCCCCGGGCACGCATGTCGCGGATGCGCACGAGGTTCATCATCGGCGTCACGAGGATCGCCCCGATGATCCCGGTGAGGATCACCAGGATCGCCGTGAGCGTCGGGTCGCCGCCCAGCGCCTCGGCAATGCCCATCGCCACGCCCGAGGTCACGGATTTCGGAGCGAGCGAGACGAGGATCGGCTGCGGGATGTCGAGGAGCCGCGCCAGACCGATCACGACGGCGAGCGTGGTGGCCGAGCCCGCCGCGAGGGCCGCCAGCATGGGCGCCAACGCGCGCAGAACCGTGGCCCGCCGCTCGTATAGGGGCATCGCCAGCACCACGGTGGCGGGTCCGAGCAGGAAGTGGACGAATTGTGCGCCCTCAAAATAGGCCGGATAGGGCGTCTCGGTGGCGGACAGGACCGCGCCGACCAGCGCGACAGTGATGAGCACGGGGTTGGCGATCGGGTGCCGCCCGGTCGCGGCGGCGATCCGATCCGCCAGCACGTAGGCGGTCAGCGTCACGGTCAGCCACAGGAGCGGCGTCTTGGCGAGATAGACCCAGAGCGAGAAGTCGCCGCCCATGCGTCAGGATTCCCCGTCGGGCTTGCGCCGCTCGACCAGTGCGGCGACGGCGCGGAAGACCAGGACGGTGACCAGCAGCGACAGCGCGGTCGAGACGATCAGGACGAGGGCGAGCTTGGCGCCCTGCGCCCGCAGCAAGTCGAGACGGCCGACCACCCCGACGCCAGCGGGCACGAACAGGAGCGACAGGTTCATCAGCAGGCCGCGCGCCGTCGATTCGAGCGTCCCATCCGTCAAGGGCTTCGGCAGGTAACGCGGCAGGCCGAACCGCGCGCTGTCGCGCAGCAGCAGGAACGCGAACATCAAACCCATGCCGATCACCGGACCCGGCACCGGCACCCCCGCGCCGCGCGCCAGGGCCTCGCCCAACAGCTGGGCCAGCAGGATCAGCGCAAGACTGGCGATCATCGCGGGACGCCGAGGCTAGGCGGCCGCGACACCCTGCTGACCGCTCCGCCGGGCCGCCGCGATGGCGGCCTCGTCGAAGCCGAGCAGACGGCCGAGGCGCTCGACCAGCGCCTCCTCGAATTCATCGACGTTGCCGTCAGCCGCCGCAACCGACCAAGCCATGGTCAGCAGTTCTTCGCGTTCGGCCCGGTCGGCCTCGTGCGGGATCATCTCCACGAGGCTCGCGACGTCGCGCACCTCTGAATCCATGGCGGCGGCCCGCTCGATCAGCGCCCGCGCCGCATCCGGACCATCGGCGTAGTGCCCCTGCACGAGGCGCGACAGGCGCTCGCTCTCGGCGGGAGCCAGGATGCCATCGACGCGGGCGACGTGGACGAGGAGCGCGGTGGCCGCGAGATGCGTCTCGTCCACGGCCTCGGGGTTGCCGACGCCGAGAGCCTCGGCCGCGTAGGCGCGCAGGCGTGCGATCAGGGACATGGCGGCTCCGGGGGATCGTGCACCGCAACAGTTCGGTCCCCGGACTCTCCCCGTCAAGGACGGTGCCGCACGCGGCGCAGGACCGTGGCCGAGTTGCATCGCCGGCGCCGCCCTCGACGGCACTCGACGGCGATTGCGGGCGCGCAGCGGCCTCGGCGCCCCTGACCAGCGGCGCGAGTATCGCCTCGGCCGCCCAAACCACGGCCGGACCGGCCTTGGCCGGCGTACCGGCCCGAAAGGGCGGCGCGGGGGCATGTACTGTGCCGGGCGGGTCACAGGGGCCAGGCCGCATCGCGGTAGGCACCGTCCCAGAACTGCCATTCGAGGCGCGTGGCCTGCGCGAAGGCCTGATGCATGCGCGCGCGCTCGGGATCCGAAGCGGCCAGGGCTGCCCGGTCGGTGGCGGCGATCATGGCCGCGACCGCCTCCGCAAAATCCGCACCCGCGTAGGTGTCGATCCAGGCCCGGTAGGGGTTGCCGGGTGCGGCGCGGGCGAAGATGTCGTCACCCACGGCCTTGTAGATCCAGAAGCAGGGCAGCAGAGCCGCGCACAGCACTGCGAACGATTCGGCATAGGCGGTGGCGAGCAGGTAGCAGACGTAATGATCGCACGCGGGTGTCAGAGGCGTGGCCGCGAACATCTCCGGCCCGATGCCGTAATCATGGAAGAAGCCGCCGTGGAGCGCGCGCTCGACGACGATCGCCTCCTGCGCGGCGCGGGAGAATTGCACGATCGCGTCCGGATCCGGCGCCTTCGCGGCGGCAAGGCTCAGCGCCCGGCCGAAGCCGATGAGGTAGTGCGCGTCCTGCACGATGTAGTGCCGGAAGCGACCCTGCGGCAGCGTGCCGGCGGCAAGCTCAGCGTTGAAGGGCATCGACCGGATGGTCTCGTAGGCAGCGGCGTTGCGCAGCCACGCCTCCTGCGAGAACGAGCCCGGACCGCCCGCCCACACCGTCCCGGGAGACGCCATGCCCTAGCCCTGCCGCTGCGCGTGGGTGACGGCCACGTGGATCAGCTCGGCCAGAGTGCGAACGCCGAGCTTCTGGCGCATCTGTGAGCAGGCGTTCGTCACGGTCTTGTAGCTCACCGACAGGTCGGCCGCGATGGCGCCGTAGGAGCGCCCCTGCGCCAGGCGGGCTAGGATCTGCTGCTCGCGGGGGGTCAGTTGCGATTCCGGCGCCCGGCGGGCGTCGGCCCTCAGCATCGCCACCTCGGTGGCGAGCCGCCGGTCGAGATAGACCTCGCCGACACGCACCTTGGCGAAGGCCTCGAAAAGCTCGGCCGAGGCGTGGTCCTTGAGGACGTAGCCGAGGGCTCCCGCCTCGAGGGCGCGGGCGACGATCACCGGGTCGTTGTGCATGCTGAAGACCAGGATGCGCGTCTCGGGCGCGACCGCCCGGATGCGCCGGATCAGGCCGAGGCCGGCCATGCCGCTGCCCTGGAAGGTCAGGTCGCAGATCACGACCGGCGGACGGAGCCGGTGGAAGATCCGGTAGCCGCCGACAACGGTCGTCGCCTCCGCGATGGTCTCGACGCCGGAATCCTCCAGGACGCGCCGACAGCCCTGCAGCACAATCGGATGGTCGTCGATGACGAGAACCGGCAGGCGCGTGGCGGCGGCGTCGATTTGAGATGCGATGGCGTTCATGCGCTCGGCGCGGTGTTGTTCTCGTCGCCCCGTTCAGGCGGAACGGGGATCGTGATCCGGACGATCGCCCCGGGGCCGGCATTGTCAAGGGCGAAGGTGCCGCCGAGTGCCTCCACGCGCTCGCGCATCCCCGATAGACCGAGCCCGGATCCGTGATCAGGTGAGATCCCGGTGCCGTTGTCGCGGATCGTGAGTTCGAGCCTGCCTTGAGTCTCAGTCGCCACGGCTTCCACCCGGGTCGCGGCGCCGTGCCGCACGGCGTTGGTGGCGCTTTCCTGCACGCAACGGAAGACTGTGAGATCCACGAGGTCGCCGTAGCCCCGGGCCAGAGCGTCGAAGCGGCCCGCAAAAGCGATACCGGGGTGGCGCTGCCCGAAGCCACGGAGCAACAGATCGAGGCAGGTCGCCAGCGGCGCCTGACCGAGCCCGTGCGGCCGTAGGCGGTTCAAGAGTTCCCGGTTGACGGTCTGGACCTGACCCACGATGGCGCTGATCTCGGCCGCCCGGGACGCGAGCTTCTCGCGACTGGGTTCGGCGGCACCGGAGGCGATGCGACCGATCGAGGCGGCATTGGCCTCCAGAGCGAACAGGCATGGGCCGAATTCGTCGTGCAGCTCCAAGGCGGTGCGGCGGCGCTCGTCGTCCTGCGCCGTCAGAAGCTGGCGGTTAAGACGGCCGTTGGCGGCGCGGACCTCGCCCAGGGCTTCGGCGACCTTGTTGAACCGCTCGGCGATCACCGCCAGCTCTCGGGCGCCGGGGGAGTCCAGGCGGGCGGTGTAGTCGTGATGCTCCAGCTGAATCAGGCCGGCGCCGAGCCGCCGCAGCGGCGCGAGGATCCGGCCCAGCGCGATGTAGAGAGCGATCAGCATCGCGGCGTTGATCGCCAGCGTGGTCAGCGAGAGCGCGCGGGCATAGCCCCAGATCTCGTCGATCTCGTCCATCGGCTGCGTGGTGATCTGCGCCGTGCCTAGCCGCTGCCCGTTGACGACGATCGGAAGGGCGTGGCGCTCGATCGGCGGCATGATCAGGTCGGCGAACCAGTGCGGCGCCTCCCGGTCTGCGCGCGCCGGCGGCAACGGTCGCCCGACCTGATCGCCGTCCGCATCGAGCACAGCGACACGGACGTGCCGCAGGACCTTGAAGCGGAGATCCAGGGTCTGGAGCAGCGTGTCGGGCGAGGCCGTATCGGACAGTCGGATGGTGTCGGCTACCAGCGACTCGACGGTGGCAAGCGAGGCGCGGGTCTCGACGCGCACGGCCGAGCGGGCGTTCAGCACGATGACCGCGCAGGAGATCAGCGCCGCGAACGCGTCAATGAGCAGGACCACCGCGACGAGCCGGGCGCGCGTGGACCAGGCCGACCAGGGCCAACGGCGGAGTCGCGGGTGGGGCGGCGCGGCGGCCGTCACGGGCTTCGGGTTCAGGTTCGGTCGTGTGTCCACACCGAGACGCATAGCGACCGCACCGATGAAGTCCATGCCGCCCGCATTGGGTGGCCCACCGACGGTAGCGCCCGGTACGCCGCGCCTGTACGGCGTGGGCGAGCCGAACACGGATTCTTAAGCGGCGCCGCGTAATCTTGTGGATAGCCGAGCAAGGACTGGCTGGGCGGGCAATTCGGGCCGACATCATTGCGCCGTATTGCAGCTCCTTTATGGCGGCCTGAGTCGAACCACCTTCGAATCCTCGGAGTGTGGCGGCCGGTCATGGGGAGCCCGGTCGCGCGCGGCGTGCATCGTGTCTAGAGACCCCGGCCCATGATCGCTCTCAATCTCGACGCATCCGAGACCCGGCCCAACCGGATGCCGGCGGCCAAGTCCGGGTCGTCGATGAACCTTAAGGTGGTCCTGTTCGGTCTGGTCGGCGCCAGCGCGCTGGTCGGCTTCGGCGTCGCCGCCTCGACCGTGCTGGCCGGGCTTGCGGCGCCGGCGCCCGTCAAGATTGTCTCGTCGGGCAAGGCCGCAGACTGGCCGGAGCTGAAGGATGGGCTTCCGGTCATCGCAGGCTCCGTCCCGGCGGCGCCCGCTCCGCCGAAGCCGGCCCAGCCCGAGACGCCGGCCCTGCGGATGGCGTCGTTGCCCGAGGCCTTCACCCCCATCGCAGCCCCGGCGGAGACGACCGCCGCGCCAAAGCCCGTAGCCTCGAAGCCCGCGAAGGTCTCCGCGGCCCCGGTTCCGCCGACGCAGCGCATTCCGGTTCCCACCTCCGTAACGCCCTTGGTGACCACACGGGAGGTCGCGCCGCTGGTTCCGACCCGCACGGCCGCGCTCCAGACGCCGCGCGCCTCCGAGACGGTCCGGGCCCGCGAGCTGGTCGATGCGGCCATGCCGTCACCGGCCAGCGACAAGCCGGCGCGCGTCGAAAAGGTTGAGCGCTCCGAGAAAGCCGGGCGTTCCGAGAAGTCTGAACGCACCGAGAAGGCGGCGGCCAAGGCGGCGGCGACCCGCAAGGCGGCCACGCCGGCCCGGGCGATCGACAAGCCCAAAGGCGCTACGCCCGCAACTGTCGCTCAAGCGGAGCCCGCCGAGGCAGAGGATACCGAGGTGCTCGGAATCAAGATCCCGTCCTTGGCACCGGCGGGGCGGAAGCTGAAGGAGAGCGTCGACGCCCTCGGCGACGCCGTCAAGAACGTGTTCTGATCCGCTGCACCGGCCCCGAGCGCGGGGCCGGACACTGATCCCAATCCACCGCTCAGGCCCGGCCGGTTTGGCGCCCGGCCTTGTCGCCCCTCGGCCCGGTGCGCTCGGCCTTGCGCTGATGCTTTCCGGCGCGCGGGCTCGCAAAACCCTTCGGACCGGTGGGACGATCCTTGCGTTCGGCTGGCCCGGCATCGCCCACCAGTGCCTCGACCTGGATCTCCGGCGAACCGTTGCGGGCGAACGCTTCAGCAAAGCGCGCAGCCGCGTTACCCCGGACCTCGAACTTGGTCTCGCGGTCGAAAATCCGGATCGCACCAATCTCCTGGCGGCCGATGCCGCCGCGGCGGGTGAGCATCGGCAGCAGGCGGCGCGGGTCAGCGTTGTCGCGGCGGCCGAGATTGAGCCGGAACCACACCGCCGGACCCATGGCGGCGATTCGCTCCGGATCCATTGGGTCGTAGGGTGGACGCTCGCCCCGCGGCGCGCGGCCCTCTCCGGGATCGCTGACCTCCTCGGGGGCCGGCAGGCGGGTGCGGTAGACCCGGGCCAGGAGCGCGGCCAGCTCCTCCGGGCTCTTGCCGGCGAGCAGCGTCTCGGCCAGCGCCACATCCTCCTCGGCCGGCGGCTCGGCAAAGAGCGGGTCGGAGAGCATCCGCTCACCGTCGAGCCGGCGGATCTCGTCGGCCGAGGGCGGCCCAGACCATTCGGGGCTCACCTTGGCGATGGCGAACATCTGCTCGGCCCGGCGGCGGCGGGAATTTGGGATCAGCAGCACCGAGGTGCCCTTGCGGCCGGCACGCCCGGTGCGGCCGCTGCGGTGCTGAAGCACCTCGGCGTCGTGCGGCAGGTCGGCGTGGATCACGAGGCTGAGGGACGGCAGATCGATGCCGCGCGCGGCCACGTCGGTGGCGACGCAGACCCGGGCGCGGCCGTCGCGCAGGGCCTGGAGCGCGGCGTTGCGCTCGCCCTGGCCGAGTTCGCCTGACAGCGCCACTACCGAGAAGCCCCGCTCGGTCAGGCTCGCCTGGAGATGGCGCACGGCGTTACGGGTGTTGCAGAAGATGATCGCGGTCGCGGCATCAGCCTCGCGCAGGAGGTTGAGCACGACGTGCTCGGTCTCCCTCGGCATGATCCGCACCGCCCGATAGGCGATGTCGGCATGCCCCTTGGTCTCACTCTTGATCGCCAGACGAAGGGCACCGCGCTGGTAGCGCTCGGCCAGGGTTTCGATCGCCTTCGGCAGCGTCGCCGAGAACAGGTAGGTGGCCCGCTCCGGCGGTGTCGCCGAGAGGATGAATTCAATATCCTCGCGGAAGCCGAGATCGAGCATCTCGTCGGCCTCGTCGAGGACCACGGCGCGCAGCGCCGTTGGGTCGAGGTTGCGGCGCTCAAGATGGTCGCGCAGGCGGCCTGGCGTTCCGACAACGATGTGAGTGCCCTCGCCCAGCATCCGGCTTTCCCGGCGGGGATCCATGCCGCCAACGCAGGCCGCGACCCGGCCGCCGGCAGGGCCGTAGAGCCAGGCTAGCTCGCGCTGCACCTGGAGGGCGAGTTCCCGGGTCGGGGCAATCACCAGGGCGAGCGGGGCGGCCGGGGGCGGCAACATCTCCGCGTCACCCATGAGGATGCTCGCCATGGCGAGGCCGTAGGCCACGGTCTTGCCAGAGCCGGTCTGGGCAGACACGAGGAGATCGCGGACGCCGGCGGCCGCCTCCAGCACGGCGGCCTGGACCGGTGTGGGCTCGGCGTAGCCGCGGTCGGCTAGGGCCCGCGCGAGGGGGGCGGGCAGGGTCGGGAAAGGCAAGCTTCGTGAACTCTCAACGGCCGCGCCGCGCCCGGCAGCGCGCCATCGCGCGGCGGGGGAATCAGACGCCGGACTTTATTCGGGTGCCGAGAAGGTAACGCTTCGCGTGCCGACTGACCACTCCCGTCGCAGCATGGGGCGGTTGCACGGGCTCAACCCAGGGCCGCAGAGGCACATGTCCTCGAACTTCCCACCCAACGATCTGCCGCAACTCTCCGTCTTCGCGAGCGCCGCGAAGCAACCCACCTTGGCCACGTTCACCGAGAGGTCGCGTTGCATCAGCTTGCTCCGCTCCGCTCGCGAAGACGAGGCGGGGCCGATTTAGCTGCCGCTACTTGATAAGGCATAGTCAAGTATCGCACATCGCAGCGTTAACGCAGCCCGACCGGAGAGCACCACGGACATGATGGCAGGCCTGCGGGTGACGGTAGCCTGGGCGACGGTTCTCGCCTTCGCGTGGTTCGGCAAGGATTGGCTCGGGGACCTGTCGCAGCCCTTCTTCGCCGGGGGCCTGTTCGCGTGGCTGCTCGCGGTGATCGTCTGGGCGGCCTTCGGCGTGGTTCACGAGGCCGAGGAGCTGGCCCATCGCCTCGGCGAGCCGCTGGGCACCCTGGTCCTGACGCTGTCGATCGTCATCATCGAGGTAGCGCTGATCTCCGCGGTCATGCTGTCGGCAAAGGATGCGCCGACTCTAGGGCGCGACACGATGTTCGCGGTCCTGATGATCGTGCTGAACGGCGTGGTCGGGCTGGGTCTCCTGGTCGGCGGCCTTCGCCATCACCAGCAGCGCTACAACCTTCAAGGCGCGTCAGCCTTCCTGTCGGTGATCATCCCGCTCACCACCATCGCGCTGATCATCCCGAATTTCACCAGCTCCACAAGCGACGGGACGCTGACGATTCTGCAGGCGGTGACGTTCTCGGTGTTCACTCTCGCCCTCTACGGCGTGTTCCTGCTGATCCAAACCGGCCGTCACAGCGAGTTCTTCATCGACGCGGAGGCGCGCGAGGAGTCCGAGCCGTCCCACGGCGCGGCCCCGGTCTCGGGCGGCAGCGTCGCCAAGCATGTCGGCCTGCTGCTCGCCAACGTCCTGCCGATCGTCATCCTGGCCAAGAGCCTCGCGGTAATCCTGGATCACGGCATCGCGGCACTCGGCGCACCGACGGCACTCGGCGGCGTGCTGATCGCCGCCATCGTGTTCACGCCGGAGGGGATTTCGGCACTCAAGGCGGTGGCCCGCAACGAACTCCAGCGGGCGATCAACCTGTGCCTGGGGGCGGCCACCTCGACGGTCGGCCTCACCGTGCCGGCGATCCTGACCATCGGGCTGCTCACTGGCCAGACCGTGGTGCTCGGCCTCAAGCCCACCGAGATGACCCTGCTCGCCGTGACGCTGATCCTCAGCGCGCAGACCTTCTCGGGCTCGCGCACCACCGTGCTGGAGGGCGCGGTGCACCTCGTGCTGTTCTTCGTCTACCTCGTGCTGATCTTCAGCCCCTGACCCTCGCGGGGACCGAATCCGGCCGCGGCGCCCCGGAATGACGGTGCGGTCCACGCAACTCAGGGCATACCCGTCCGCGGCGGTGACGGCGCAACCCGGAGGTCAGGCGCCGAATCGCTCGGTGCGGATCAGGCCTGGCGCGACGCCCTGCGCCAGGATCAGGTCGGAGGCCGCGGCCACGAACCGGTTCGAGCCGCAGAGGAACACCTTACCGGGCGCTCCGATTCGGGCCAGCGCGTCGGCGACAAGGGCCGCGTCGATGCGCTTGCCGCCGGCCTCGCGGGTCGTCGCGAGATGCAGGGAGAAGTTGGGATCCGTTTCGGCGAGCCGCTCCAGCTCGGCGACCGCGATCGCCTCCGCGCGGGTGCGGACCGAGTAGATCAGCGCCGCCGGGATTGCCCGCCAGCGCTGCGCCCGCCGCCGCAGCATCGCCAGGAGCGGAACGACGCCCGACCCGCCGCCGCCCAGGAGCAGCGGCCCTCCGTCGGACCCGTCCCAGGAGAAGGAGCCGCCGATCGGCCCGCGCAGCTCGACCCGGTCGCCGATTTCGGCGCAGTGCGAGAACCAGCCGGAAACCTCGCCGTCCGGCAGGGCCTCGATCATCAGCTCCAGAGTGCCGCTGGCGTCCGGCGCCGAGGCGATGGAGTAGCTGCGCTGCGCCTGATAGCCGTCCTCGGCGGTCAGCCGGACATCGACGTGCTGCCCGGCCCGGTAGGCCTCGGCGAGGCCGCAGCGCAGCCGCACGCTCTTCACGTGCGGCGTGACCGGCGCGATCGCGGTGATCTCCGCCTCGTGCCAGCGAAAGACGATGGGCTCGACCACCGAGTCAGTCGCCGCGTCAGTCACCGATGTAGCGCTGCTCACGCCAGGGATCCCCGTACATGTGGTAGCCGCGCAGCTCCCAGAAGCCGGCCGTGTCGGTCTGGGTGAACCGGAGGCCCTTCACCCACTTGGCGCTCTTCCAGAAGTAGAGATGCGGCACGAACAGCCGCGCCGGGCCACCGTGATCCGGGTGGATCGGCTGGCCCTCGTAGCGCGTCGCCACCAGGGCGCGGCCACCCACGAGGTCGGCCACCGGCACGTTCGTGGTGTAGTCGTCGTGGGATTCTGCAAGGAGGTAGCCCGTCGGCGCCGTGATCCCGGCATCCGCCAGGATGTCGTCGAAGCTGACGCCCTCCCAGGTCGTGTCGAACTTCGACCACTTGGTGACGCAGTGGATGTCGCCGTGCCAGGTTGTCCGGGGCAGCGCCTCGAACGCCTCCCAGCTCCACGCCTTGATCGGCCGGGACCCCTCGCGCAGCGTGAACCGCCACGTGGCCATGTCGACGATCGGGTTCGGGCCGATCTGGAGGATCGGGAAGTCGTCGGTCAGGTACTGACCCGGCGGCAGGCGCGCGCCGGTCTCGGGCGGCTGCCTGCGCCCGACGAAGCCCCGTGTCACCATGACGGTCGCCGCTCCTCTTGCTGTCCCCCGGGTTTGGTGCGGCGGAACACCCCACGTCAAGCCGGCATGTGCGGCCGAACAAACGCCCCAAAGCTCGGGTGTGGTAGCAGCTCTGTGCCGATCGATCGGCACGAATCGCCTGCTTTCAGGGGGATGTCATGAAGTACCTTCTCGCGACGAGCCTTTTCGTCGGGAGCCTCGCCACGCTCGCGCCGGCCGCCCAGGCCCGCGACGGCATCGGCGCCGGCGGCGCGGCCGCCCTTGGCGTGCTCGGCGGCCTGGCCGTCGGCGGCGCCATCGCGTCGGCCAACAACGGCTACTACCCGGGCCGCCCGGTCTACCGCGCCCCGCCGCCGGTCTACGTCGAGGAGGATTACGGCCCAGTCTGCCACTTCGAGCGCCGCCGGACCGTCGATCCGTACGGCGACGTCTACATCCGCCGCGTCCGCGTCTGCGAGTAGGCGGCCTCCGCGGTCGCCGCCGCGGCGGGCGCCGGTTTTAGGCGCTCGGCGCAGGCGATCCCGCCGAGAACCAGGGCCAGGGCGAGGGCCTCCGTCGCCCCGAACGGCTCGCCGACCAGCAGGACGGCGAGGATCGCGCCAAAGATCGGCACGAGGTTGACGAACAGGCCGGCGCGGTTCGGGCCGATGGTCTCGACGCCGCGCATGAAGAACAGCTGCGCCAGCAGCGACGGGCCGAGGCCGACGAAGGCGACCATGAGCCAGCCCTCGCGATTCGGCCAGACGGCGTGGCCCGTCGCCCACTCGACGGCGAGCGGCGGCAGCGAGGTGACGAACGCCGCGACCGCCATCGCGGCGAAGAACACCAATGCCGGCACCTGCGGACGGGTCGGCAGGAAGATCGTGTAGCCCGCGTAGAGCAGGCAGGCGCCGAAGACGAGCACGTCGCCCCGGTTGAATGCGAGGGTCGTGAGCACGGACAGATCGCCGTGCGTGGCGGCGAGACCGGCCCCGATCAACGTCAGGATCACACCCAGCACCTGCCCCGGCGTGACCGGCACCCGGTAGGCGAGCCGGTTCAGAACGATCACCAGGACCGGGATCGCCCCCTGGAACAGGGCGAGGTTGATCGCGCCGGTATGCGCGCCGGCCGCGTAGAACAGGCAGTTGAAGGCCGTGTAGCCGAGGCCGCCCATCAGCAGGATGCGCAGCCCGTGCGGCCGCAGGAGCGGCCACGCGGCGACGAGGCGGCGCCCGGCGACGGGCATGAGCACCAAGCAGGCGACCGCCCAGCGGAGCGTCGTGATAACCTGGGGCGAGACGTGACCGGGCGCCCAGCGGCTGGTCACGGCGTTGCCGGCCCAGAGAAGCGCCGTGACGGTCAGCAGCAGGTAGGCGGGCGCGGCCGAGGAAGTCCGGCTCGCGCGCGCGATCGTCAACGGCGGCGGAACTGGCCGCCCCGAACCTGCGGACGGGGGCCGGACGAGCGCTCGTCCTTGTGGCGGAACACGAGCCGCCCCTTCTCGAGGTCGTAGGGCGACATCTCGACCGTCACCCGGTCGCCAGCCAGCGTCTTGATGCGGTTCTTCTTCATCTTGCCGGCCGTGTAGGCCACGATCTCGTGGCCCTGGTCGAGCTGCACGCGGTAGCGCGCATCCGGCAGGATCTCGATCACGAGACCATCGAACTGCATCAATTCTTCTTTCGCCATGCACCTTCTCCAGTCGGACCGTCTGGCAGCAGGCGTTCCGGCAATGCGTGTTCGGCTGTCATCGAGCTCGGGAAACGCCGCAGGGCGCGGATCCGATCCGGTGGACCGCCCGCGCCAGCTCAGCAGCACCGCCCGCATGTAGTCCCCGCGGGAACCCGCCGCAAGTCGCGGACGCCGAACACGTTCCGTCATCGACACGATTCGCCGGCTTTCACGGCTCCGCGTCGTTGCCGGCATAGTCGAGGCGCCCGTCCGGCGTCCGGCGCCAGACTCGCAGGGCGATCGGAACTCCGGCGCGGTCACCCCTCGCATCGAAGGCCACCGATCCGAGCAGCGTGCGCGACGGCCCCGCCCGCAGGGCCTCGGCCACCTTGCGGCCGTCGGCGATGCGGCCGGTCTTCGGGTCGGCGGCGTGGGCGCGCTCGGTCGCCTGTGCGAGGAGCTCCACGGCCGCGTAGGCCCCGGCCGCGACGCTCTCCGCCTCGGGGGAGCGCGGCGCCGGGCGGGCGCCGCGGGCTTCGGGCAGGCGCGGCGGGTCGGGAACCAGCGTCATGACGGCGCCCTCCCCGTCCCCGCCCGCCGCGGCGGCGAAGGCCGGATCGAGGATGCCGTCGCTCGCCACCAGCGTCGTGCCCAGGCCGGCCTCGCGCATGGCGTGGAGCAGGGTCGCGGCCTCGGGCGCGAGGCCGCCGAAATACACTGCGTCGAGGCGCGCCGCCTTCAGCCGTGCGACGAGATCTGCGAGGTCGCGGGTGCCCCGGGGAAAGCCCTCGAACAGCACCTCCGGCGTGCCGGCCTCCTTCAGCCGCGCCGCCACCACGTCGGCGAGGCCGCGGCCGAAGGTTGAGCGGTCGCTGAGGATCCCGACCCGGCGCCCCGCGAAGGCCTTCGCCAGGAAGGCCCCGGCCGCCCGGCCCTGCTGGGCGTCGCTCGGCCCCAGGCGGAACAGGTTCCATAGGCCGCGCCCGGTCAGAGGCCCGTAAGCCGCCGCGGGCGCCACCGTGACGGCGCCCGCCTCCTCGTAGACGGGGGTCGCGGCCGCGACCGCCCCGGATTCGAGAGGCCCAACCACGAGGCGCACGCCGTCGGCGGCGAATTTTCGTGCGGTTGCAACGGCCTGCCGGGCCTCGCCGCCGTCGTCGGCCGGGACCAGGACCCAGCGCGGGCGCCCGCCCGCGGCGCGGTTGAGATCGGCCACCGCCTGCTCGGCACCCTGCCGCAGACCCAGTCCGTAGGCGGAATCCGGTCCGGTCAGCGGCGCCGACAGCCCGATTCGGATCGGCGCCTGCGCGACGGCCGGGGCGGCCGCGAGGAGGCCGGCGAGGAGCGGAACGAGGCGACGCATCATGGCGCCACTCTAGGGCCGTCGGAGCCCCGACTGGAAGGGCGCTGAGGCCGGATCGGTGCCAGATCGTTGAGCGGATCGGGACGCTGATGCGCGCGGAAGCGCTGGCGGGCGGGCGCGATGTGCGGAATAAGGGCGTCGGTCCGGCCCGTCGCCGGGCGTGCCGGCACCTCTCCACCCGTGCAGGCCGAGACCCTCTGGGACGATTGACGATCATGACCTCGCTGTTCGCCGGCATCCAGGACGCGCCGCTCGACCCGATCATGCGCCTGTTCGAGGCCTTCAACGCCGACCCGAGCCCGAAGAAGCTCAACCTCGTGGTCGGCGTGTACACGGATGCCGAGGGCAAGGTGCCGCGCCTGCGCGCCGTGCAGACGGCCGAGAAGCGCTGGATCGAGAAAGGCCTGCCGAAGACCTACCGGCCGATCGAGGGCACCAAGCCGTTCCGCGACGCCGTCCAGGAGCTGCTGTTCGGCAAGGGCGCGCCGATCCTGTCCCAGAACCGGGCTGCGACGCTCCAGAGCATCGGCGGCACCGGCGCCCTGAAGACCGGCGCCGACCTGCTGGCCAAGCTCTATCCGGGCGCCACCGTGGCGGTGAGCAACCCGAGCTGGGAGAACCACAAGGCCCTGTTCAGCCAGGCCGGCTTCACCGTTGTCGACTATCCCTACTTCTCGGCCGAGACCGGCGGCGCCGACTACCCGGCCATGAAGGCCTATCTCCAGGATCTGCCGAAGGGCGCGATCGTGGTGCTGCACGCCTGCTGCCACAACCCGACCGGCGCCGATCTCAGCCTCGACGAGTGGCGCGACCTCGTTCCCCTGATGGCCGAGCGCGGGCTGATCCCGTTCCTCGACATCGCCTACCAGGGCTTCGGCAACGGCCTCGACGCCGACGCGGAGCCGGTGCGCCTGTTCGCGGACTCAGGCCAGGAATTCCTGGTCGCCTCCTCGTTCTCGAAGTCATTCTCGCTCTACGGCGAGCGCGTCGGCGCCCTGACCATCGTGGCCGAGAACCCGGCCGCGAAGACCAAGGTCGAGGCCTTCGCCAAGCGCCTCGTCCGGGCGAGCTACTCGAACCCGCACACCCACGGCGCGGCGATCGTCGAGATCGTGCTGACCGATCCGGAGCTGCGCGCTGACTGGGAGCGGGAGCTCGCCGAGATGCGCGACCGGATCCGCGCCATGCGCGAGCGGATGGCCGACAGCCTGCAGCAGCGCCATCCCGAGCGCGGCTTCGACGCCATCAAGACCCAGAAGGGCATGTTCTCCTACACGGGCCTGAGCCCAGCCGAGGCCACCCGCCTGCGCGAGGAGCACGAGGTCTACGCGCTCGAGACCGGCCGGATCTGCGTGGCGGCGGTCAACACCCACAACATCGACCACGTCATCGACGCGATCGACGCGGTGGTGAAGGGCTGAACCCGCGTGGCGGCCCTCAAGCGCGTCTGCCGATTCAACGTCTGGATCAATCCGGTCTTCGACGCGCGCCTGGGGGCCGAACCCGACATCGATCTGCAGGTCGGCGACCTGCGGGGACCGGAGGACGCGCTCGCGACGCTGCTGGCGCAGTCCCACGTCCTCCACGTCTCGCCGGCGCGGGATGAGCTGCCGCGCCGCTGGCACGTGACCGACGCGCTGCTCGCCGACTGCCCGAGCCTCCTGGCGGTCTCCTCGGCCGGGGCAGGCTTCGACACGGTGGACGCCGCCGCCTGCACCCGGGCCGGCGTCGCGGTGGTGAACCAAGTGGGCGGCAATGCCCGCTCGGTGGCGGAGCTGGCGATCGGCCTGATGCTCGCCGTCTCGCGCAAGATCTGCTTCTCGGACCGACTGCTCCGGACCGCGCGCGGCTTCACCCGCGAATCGCTCATGGGTCACGAGATCGGCGGCGCGACGCTGGGCCTCGTCGGGATCGGGCATACCGGCCGGGAGGTGGCCAAGCTCGCGCGCGGCTTCGACATGCGGGTTCTCGCTCACGATCCCCTGCTCTCGGGCGATGAGATCCGGGCCCGCGGGGCGGAGCCGGTCGACCGGGCGCGGCTCCTCACCGAGTCCGACATCGTGTCCCTGCACTGCCCCCTCGACGACACAACCCGCGGCAGCTTCGACGCCGCTGCCTTCGCGGCGATGAAGCCGGGGGCGCTGTTCATCACCACCGCCCGGGGCGGCGTGCACGACGAGGCCGCACTCGCCGCGGCGCTGACCGCCGGCCATCTCGCGGGGGCGGGCCTCGACGTCTGGGCGCCGGAGCCGCCGCCCCTCGACGCGGCCCTGCTGCGGCTCGACACCGTGGTGGCGACCTACCACACCGCCGGCGTCACCCACGAGGCGCGGCGCAACGTGGCCGCCTGGGGCGCCGAGCAGATCGTCGGCCTGCTCCGGGGCGAGACGCCGCCGCGGCTCGTCAACCCGGAGGTCTGGCCTACCGTGCTGGAGCGTCGGGCGCGGCTGCTCGGCGGCGCCTGATCGAGAACGGGTCCTGCTCCGCGCTGTCCCGGCAGCGCGCGAACCTGTCTTGATCTTTCGGACGACGCCACAGGCGTCGGCGGTGCAAGTGCCCTGCGGTTCGGCATGTCCAGAGCCCGGCCGCCGCAGCGGCCCCCTCTGACCGAACCGGCGACGAAGGCGGCCTGGTGCGCACCCGGCGCAACCGCACCGTCGATCCCACCCAGATTGTAGTTATTCAAAATCTAGCCTTGAGAGACTTTCCGCCAGCAAGCTTGACCGTGAATGTTTCCAAACCGTATCTGGCGCCACTCGAAACGGATTGGTCGACATCGTGGTAAGGCGTAACTGTGCAAGGTCTTGCACGCAGGCAGCGCGCGGCGTTTCCGGGCGCGCAGCCAAGCTCTCTCTCTTCCTCGCTCCGGCATTCCTCCCCACCTCAGGCTGGGCACAACTTGCCGCTGACAGTGCCCAGGAGGTGCAACTCGAGGAACTCTCGGTGGCCGGGACCGGCGTCGGGACGGCGCGCGTCGACGGCTACCGGGCCACGCGGGCAGTGAGCGCCACGCGGACCGACACGCCCGTGCGCGAGGTGCCCCAGACCATCGTGGCGGTGCCGCAGGAGGTGCTGGAAGACGCGGCGGCCACGCGGATCGATACCGCCCTCGACCTCGCGGGAGTCGGCCGCGGCAACAATTTCGGCGGCCTCGGCCTGACCGAGTTCACGATCCGCGGCGTGGCCACCGGCGAGTATTACCGCAACGGATTTCCGATCAATCGCGGCTATCCGAACAGCCCAGACATCGTCTCCATTGAGCGCATCGAGGTGCTCAAGGGCCCGTCGGCCTTCCTGTACGGGCGCGGCGACCCCGGCGGCACCTTCAACATCGTGACCAAGCAGCCCCTCGCGGAGCGCTCCCTCACGATCGGCACGCAGTACGGCAGCTTCGGCGCCAAGCGGAGCACCTTCGACGCCACGGGCGCCCTCGACGAAAGCGGGCAGGTGCTGGCGCGCGTCACCGGCGCCGTCGAGGACAACGGCAGCTTTTGGGACTTCGTCACCAGCGACCGCTACGCGCTCGCTCCTGTCATCGCCTGGAAGCCGAATGCGGACACGACCATCACCCTGGAGGGTGACTTCATCAGCACGGCGCAGACCTTCGACCGCGGCATCGCCCCGTTGGGGGGCAACGTGCGCGCGCTGCCCCGCAGCCGCTTCATCGGAGAGCCGGGCCTGCCGCCGGCCCATGTCGACAACGCCCTCGGCCAGTTGCGCGTCGAGCACCGGTTCGACCAGGATTGGGTGCTGAATGCCGGCGCCCAGGTGCTTGGCGGGAACCTGTCGGGCTATGGGGTCGGCGCCATCGGCCTGCTGCCGGACGGGCGGACCCAGCGGCGAACCCTGGAATGGCGAGACCTGACGTGGTCCGACCTCGACCTGCAGGTGAACCTCGCGGGCAAGTTCGAGACCGGCCCGTTCCGCCACACGCTCCTGCTCGGGCTGGAATACGACAGCTACCGCTATCGCGAGGTGTTCAACCGCTCGAACGTGGCGACGAACCCGTTCCTCCTCGACCTGCTCGCGCCCCGTTACGGCCAGCCGCTGCCGCCGATCACGGCGCGGGTCACGAACTTCCTGCAGAAGACGCAGAGCTATGCCGGCTACGTGCAGGACCAGATCGACATCACGCCCCGCCTTCACGCCCTGGTGGGTGTCCGCGTCGAGGATCTGGGACTGGTCTCCACGAACAACCTGACGAAGGGGACCACAAGCCTGCAGGGGACAGCCGCCACGCCGCGCTTCGGCCTGCTCTACGACCTGACCGACACGGTCGCGGTCTACGGCAACTACGCGCGCTCCTTCCGGCCCAATACCGGCACGGATCGCAGCGGCCGGCCCTTCGCGTTCGAGGAGGGCGAGGGCTACGAGGCCGGCGCGAAGGTCAGCCTCCTCGACGGCCGCCTCGATGCCACCGCCGCCCTGTTCGAGATCCGGCGCTCCAACGTCCTGAGCACCGATCCGGTCGACTCGAATTTCAGCGTCGCCACCGGCACGGTCCGCAGCCGCGGCTTCGACCTGACGGCCGCCGGCTACCTGGCCCCGGGCTGGCGGGTGATCGGGACGTACACGCATGTCGACGCGGCCGTCGCCCGCGACAACACCCTGCCGGTCGGCACGCGCATCGCCAACGTGCCCGCCAACAGCCTCGCGTTGCAGACCGTCTACGAGTTCCAGAGCGGCGAGCTCAAGGGGCTCGGCTTGGGCGGCGGCCTCGACTTCGTCGGCCGGCGCGTTGCGGGGACGGCGCTCACGACCTTCAACCTGCCGCAATACACGCTGGTCAACCTGATCTCGTACTATCAGATCGCGCCGGGCGTGCGGATCTACCTGAACGTCGACAACGTGTTCGACGCATCGTTCTACGACCGCGCGTTCCAGAACCGCTACGCGACGCCAGGGCAGCCCCGCACGATCATCGGCGGCGTCGCCGCCCGGTTCTGACGCCCGGCGCTAGGCCGAGGCCGCCCGCATCCAGCCGAGCCCCGCCTCGGTGCCGGCGGCGGGATGGTACTCGCAGCCCACGAACCCGGAATAGCCGACCTCCTCCAGTGCGGCGAAGATCGGGTCGAAGGCGATCGTGCCGGTCCCGGGCTCGTGCCGCCCGGGATCGTCGGCGATCTGGACATGGGCGATCAGCGGCGCGTGCGCCCGGATCAGCTCCGCCGGATCGTGGCCGAGACACACGCAGTGATAGGCGTCGAACAGCAGCTTGACGTTGTCGCGGCCGATCGCACGAATTGCCTCAACCGCCACCAGCGGGTCGTCGATCACGTAGTCGGCAATCGAGCCGGGGCCGATCGGCTCGACGATCACCGTCATGCCGCGCGCCTTGGTGGCGTCGGCCGCGAAGGCGAGGTTGTCGAGGTAGGTGTCCCAGAGCCGCGCCCGCTCGACCCCAGCGGGCCGGACGCCCGCCATCGGGTGGACCATCCGGCAGCCGAGCTGCGCGACGTAGTCCAGAGTCGGCTCGATGGTGGAGCGATAGTAGTCGACCCGGTCGGGCAGCGCCGCGAAACCCTTCTCGCCCTTGGCGGCGTCGCCGGCCGGGAAGCCAGTCTGGACCAGCGGCACGCCCGCCCGCTCCAGCCAGCCCGCGACCTCCCGGGCCGGCGTCGCGAACAGATTCGGATGCTCGACGGCGCGGAACCCGGCCCGGGCCGCCGCCGCGAAGCGCTCGGCCAGCGGCAGCTCCGTGAACAGGAAGCCGCAATGGCCGCTGAGACGATCGTTGAAAGCACCGAGCTTCATGGGTCAGGCGCTCCTGCCGGTCTCGATCATCGCCCGCATTCGGTCCACCGCCGCGTGGGGCGCGGTCAGGACTGAGATGGACACCGCCTTTCGCACAGCCTCGGCGGCCCGGGAGGTGGAGAAATGCGCCAGCATGATCGCGTCGCAATCGGCGAGTTCCGGCGCACGCTCCGCGATCAGGCGATTGTGGGTTTCGGCGTCGCCCGCCCGCAGGCGCGCCATGGCGTCGTCCACGAGGATCGTCCGGAGGGTCGCCGGGCGCCCCGACTGGCCGACGAACTCCTCAAACTCGTCCGTCATCGTGCCGACCGAGGGGCCGAAGGTCGCCAGCATGCCGATGCGCGCGCCCTGCGCGATCGCCGCGCGGAACATCGCCTCGTTGGGCTTGAGCACGGGCACCGGCACGGTCTCGATCAGCCGGTCGATGGCCGGCCCGAAAGCCGAGCAGGTGATCAGGATGCCGTCGGCGCCCATGTCGTGGCCGTAGCGGCCGAATCGCACGAAGCGATCGATCATCCCCTCTGAAATCTCGCCCGGCTCCTTCGCACGGTCGAGAGACAGGCCGTCATCGAGCAGGTTGACGGTCTCGGCTTCCGGCCAGCACTCGGCGAAGGCCGCCTGGATCGGCGCCATGGCGACCGGCGTCGCGTGCAAAAGGACGATGCGGGGAGCCATGCTCGGTCTCGGGTTAGGCGCGCCGGCCACGGACCGACACAGGTCATCAACTTGTAAGCGATTTCAGGCAAGGAGCAAGATAGCGCAGGCTGTGACCGAGGCCTAGCGCGGCGGCGCCGTGCTGGCGCGCAGGATCAGCTCGGCGTCGATCTCGGTGAGGCGGACCATCGGCCGGCCCTGGATCCGGGCGATGAGGTGGTCGCCGGCGGCGTGGCCGATCTCGACGGAGTGGATGCGGATCGTCGTCAGCGGCGGGTCCAGGAAGGGCGCGAAGTCCGAATCGTTGTGGCCGATGACCGACAGGTCTCCCGGGATGGACAGCCCCCGGGCGCGGGCCTCGATCATCGCCCCGAAGGCGATCTGGTCGGTGCCGCAGATGATCGCGGTCGGCGGCGGCCCGCCGGCCAGCATCTGGCGGAATCCATCGCGTCCCCCGCCGATCCCGTAGGAGATCTCGATGTCGTGCTGCGGGGCGAGCCGCAGGCCGCGGGCCGCGAGCGCCGCCGCGATGCCCGTCACCCGGGCGCCGCCGCGGTCGTTGTCCTTGCGCAGGCCCGAGATCACCCCGATCCGCCGATGACCGAGATCCATCAGGTAGTTGGCCGCGCGGGCCGCCGAGGCGGCGTTGTCGAAGCCGACGCAAGGGCGCTCGCGGGACAGGCTGAAGGTCTGGACCACCGGAATTCCGGCGCGGGCGATCCGGGCATGGAGGTCCGGGTGGTGGATGTCGCCGACCAGCATCAGCCCGTCGACACCGCGCTCAAGCAGGAAGGTGGCCTCCCGAAGCTCATCCTCCAGGTCGTAGCCGGCATTGGCCGCGACCAGGGTGTAGCCCGCCTGCCGCAGCCGCTCCTGGAAGCTCGACAGGACGCGCACGAAAGCCTCGTTCTCAATGTTGGGCACGACCGCGCCGACCGCCATGAAGCGGCGCGTCGAGAGCGCGCGAGCCGCCCCGTTGGCGACGAAGCCGAGATCCTGCGCAGCCCGGATCACGGCCTCGCGCTTGTCGGCCCGGACACCGGCGAAGCCGTTGAGCACCCGCGAGACGGTGGCGGTCGAGACGCCGGCGCGGCGGGCGACATCCCGCGCCACCGGCCCTCGGGATGGCGGGTCGAGGATCTCTCCCGGCAAATCCCCGGTCAGTTCCAGTGTCGAAATCGGCCGCCCCCTCACCCTGCATCGACGTTCATCGCGATGCGCATCATCCCACATTCACGGCACATCCGCAGTGCGGCGATGCGCGACGCGCGGCAGCCGGTCTGCCGAACCGGCAGTATATTGACACCCCTCCCGTCCCCTGGCTATCTGAAAGCGCTTTCAAGAAGCGACCCGCTTGGGCGGCCCGCAGGAGGATCCGATGGCGACGCTCGACCGGCCGGCCTCGGGGTTGGGAGCGCCCGAGCGCACGGCGCCGACGGTCGGCGGAGCCGATTCGACCGCGGCGGGCATCGCCGCCCCGCAGGCCATCGTGACCAGCCTGAAGCGCAGCGACGCGGTCACGCCCTACCGGTTCCGCGACCTGCTGGCCCTCGACGATTTCGAGCGGCACGCGCGCAAACTCCTGCCGCCGATGATCTTTCAATACGTGGCGGGCGGGGTCGAGACCGGCTCGGCGCTGGCGCAGAGCCGCGGCGCCTATGCCGATTACGCCCTGCTGCCGCGGCTGATGCGGGACACCTCGGCGCGCGACACCGCCACGACGCTGTTCGGCCAGACCTACGCGGCGCCCTTCGGGATCGGTCCGCTCGGCGGGGCCGCCTTCATCGCCTACCGGGGCGACCTCGTCCTGGCCGAGGCGGCGCGGCGGATGAACCTGCCGATGTGCCTGAGCGCCTCGTCGCTGATCAGGCTGGAGGATGTCCACGCCCAGAACCCGCAGGCCTGGTTCCAGGGCTACCTGCCGGGCGATCAGAACCGGATCGATCGCCTGCTCGACCGGGTCGCGGCCACCGGCTACCGGACCCTCGTGGTCACCGCCGACACGCCGACGCTGGGCAACCGGGAGCACAATACCCGCAGCGGCTTTTCCATGCCGATCAAGGTCACGCCCAAAGTCGCGTGGCAGAGCGCGACCCACCCGCGCTGGCTGCTGGGCACCGTCGCCCGGACCTTCCTCAAGCACGGGGCGCCGCATTTCGAGAACACCGAGGCCGAGCGCGGGCCGCCGATGATGTCGCAGGGCGCGGTGCGCAACACCATCGCCCGCGACCAGCTCTCGTGGAAGAACCTGGAGGCGATCCGCAAACGCTGGTCCGGCAACCTGCTGGTGAAGGGGCTCCTGGCGCCGGAGGATGTGGAGATCGCCCGCGCATGCGGCGCCGACGGCGTGATCCTGTCGACCCATGGCGGGCGCCAGCTCGATTACGCCATCGCGCCGCTGGACGTGCTGCCGGAGATCGCCGCCCGCAAGGGCGGCCTGAAGATCATCGTCGATAGCGGCATCCGCCGGGGCACCGACGTGATGAAGGCGCTCGCGCTCGGCGCCGACTTCGTCCTGCTCGGCCGGCCCTTCATGTTCGCCGCCGCGCTGGGCGGGGTGGCGGGGGTCGAACTCGCCATGCGGATCCTCAAGGAGGAGCTCAACCGCGACATGGCGCTGATCGGCGTGAACCGCCTGTCGGAGCTGAACCCCGATTTCCTCCGCCGCATCCCGCGGCGGACTTGAGCCGAGGGGGGGAGGATTGCACATGATCGTCTCCCCAGCGACCGTCACCGCGGCGGACCATTCGGGCCATCCGCCATTCGGGGGCGCCGCAGGCGGGCGCGAGCCCGAAGGGGCATGCCGGAGGTGGACGCCCCGCCCCCGCCGTCGGCGCCCTGCCCCGGCGCTTCCGCGTGTCTGTGTCCCGGGCTCCGCTGCGGAGCCGTGGGATGACGGAAAGGCTGTCATCCTCGGGAAGCGGGCATGTCGGCGCCGTCGCTCCGGCGGGCTGCCAGGGCCGCGCTCCCGTCCTTGCGAGCGCAGCGAAGCGACCAGGGGCTGCGCGCCACCCGCAAGGACGGCGCGCGCCTCACAGCACCCCGCTCCTCCAACCGGACACGCCGCATGACCGATGCCGTGCCAGCCCCTCTGGGCCTCGCCTTCGTGGGCTGCTTCACGACGGAGCGGCGCCGGGCCCGCGGCCGGGGCATCGACATCTACCGGACCGGTAGCAGCCTCGCCGACTGGACGCATCTCGGCCGGGTCGAGGGGCTGACGAACCCGTCCTTCCTGGTCACCGATCCCGGGCACGCCATCCTCTACACGGTCCAGGGTGACGGCGAGGCCGCGAGCGCCTTCGCGGCGGCGGCGGACGGCAGCCTGCGCGCCCTCGGCGCGGCGGCCACCGGCGGCACCAACAGCGTGCATCTGGCCCTCGATCCGAGCGGCCGCGCCCTGATCGTCGCCAATTATGCCAGCGGCTCGGTCGCCCTGCTGCCGGTGCGCGGCGATGGCGGGTTGGAGGCCGCACGCCATGTCCTGCCGCTTCCGGGCGAGCCCGGCCCGCACCGGACCGAGCAGGCCTGCGCCCACCCGCACCATGTGGTTCTGGCGCCGGACGGTCGCCACGCGATCGTGCCCGACAAGGGCCTGGATCGGGTCTTCGTCCTGCGGCTCGAGGGTGAGCGGCTCGCCATCGCCTCCGAGACCGCGATGCGCCCGGGCGCCGGACCGCGCCATATCGCGTTCCATCCGAACCGGCCCCTCGCCTTCCTGGTCAACGAACTGGACTCGAGCGTCGCCTCCTGCCGCTGGGACGGGGAAACCGGCACGCTGACACCCCTGCACCTCGCCCCGACGCTGCCGCCCGACTTCTTCGGCGCGAGCACGGCCGCGGCCATCGTGGTCACGCCGGACGGCCGGTTCGTCTACGCGTCGAACCGCGGTCAGGACGGAATCGCGCGGTTCCGCGTCGTGGCGGAAGCCGGGCGGCTCGATCCCGCCGGCTGGACGCCGGCCGGTGGCCGCGACCCGCGCTTCATGACGCTCGCGCCGGGCGGGAGGCACCTCCTCGTCGCCAACGAGCAGGGCGACAGCCTCGTCGAATTCGCCATCGATCCCGCGAGCGGAGACCTCACCCAAACGGGCTCACGCCCCAGCCTCAGCCCCTGCACCATCGCGTTTCTGTAGGAGGCACGTCGCCGTGTGACCGGGCAATGCGCGGCTGCCCCGCTCTCCGACGCGCCCTCACCCGCCGCAGAGAGGAGAGAGGGAAGCGGGACGGCTTTCGACCCATAAAAACAAACAAGAAATCAGAAAAACCGTAAACCACCTGGAGGAAACGCCATGTTCGCCAAGCGCTACAGGTTCGTCATCGCGTCCCTGCTGTTCATCGCCGGGATCATCAACTACATGGACCGCGCCGCCCTCGGCGTCGCGGCGCCGTTCGTCAAGCAGGACCTGAATCTGTCGCCCTCCGAGCTTGGGGTGATCTTCAGCACGTTCTTCTTCGGCTACGCATTGTTCGCCTTCGTGGGCGGTCAGCTCGCCGATCGCTACGGGCCGCGCAGCGTCTACACCTGGGCCGCCGCCTCATGGTCGATCCTGTGCATGCTCACGGGCGCGGTGACCGGCTTCGCCCAGATGTTCATCGTCCGCGCCCTGTTCGGCTTCGCCGAGGGGCCGATGAACTCGACCACGAACCGCACCATCACCACGTGGTTCCCCCGCGAGGAGACCGCCCGGACCATCGGCTTCACCTTCTCGGGCCAGACGGTCGGCAGCGCCATTGCGGCCCCCGTGGTCGGGCTGCTGGCGATCCAGTACGGCTGGCGCGTGGCCTTCGTCGCCATCGGCGCCATCGGGCTGCTCTGGGTCGTGGCGTGGCGCCTCCTGATGACCGACCGCCCGCAGGACAATCCCCGGGTCGACCCGGCGGAGATCGCCCTCGTCGAGCGCAGCCGGGCCGTCACTCACCTCGCGCCGTCCGACCACGCGCGCTCGCTGAAGGAATACCTGTTCCTGCCGAGCACCCTGTCGCTCGGCCTCGGCATGTTCGCGGTGAACTACACGCTCTACATCTTCCTCTCGTGGCTCCCGAGCTACCTCACCGACGCCCTGCACATGCCGGTGAAGGAGATGGCTCTGGTCGCCTCGATCCCCTGGGCCTGCGGCTTCGTCGGCTATGTCGGCGGGGGCATCGTGGCCGATCTCGTCTACAAGCGCATGGACGACAAGCTCGCCGCGCGGAAGATCACCACGATCGTGCCGCTCGCCATCGCGGGCGTCGCCCTGATCGCGGTCAACGCCGCGACCAGCACCGCCATGGCGGTCTCGCTCATCGCGCTCGCCGTGCTGATGCTGACGAGTTCCGTGCAATCCTGCTGGGCGACGATCCACGAGCTCGTGCCCGAGGCGCGGGTCGGCGGGGTCAGCGGCTTCATCCACCTCCTGAGCAACATCTCAGGGATCATCGGACCGACCGCCACGGGCTTGGCGGTGCAGTATCTCGGCGGCTACGCCAGCGCCTTCGTGATCGCCGCCCTGATCGCGGCTGCCGGCGTCGTCGCCATGGCGATCTTCGTGCGGCGGCCGCGCAATCCGGCGGAAGCCAGCCCCCTCACTGCGGCCAAGGCCGTCTGACTCAGGAGCAGCACCCATGAGCGCCGAGACCGTTCCGCAGAAGCCCGTCCTCCTCACCGGAGCGTCGGGAGCCCTCGGGCGCGTGCTCACCCGCGCGCTGGGCGAACAGGGCTGGCCCCTCCGGCTCACCGACCGCGTCCCCTTCCCCGACCCGTTGCCGGAGGGCGCGCGCTTCCAGCTCGCGGACCTGGAGGACGGGCCGGCGATCCTGCGGTTGGCGGAGGGCTGCGGCACGATCCTCCATTTCGGCGGGATTTCGGTGGAGCACCCGTTCGAGACCGTGATCGGCCCCAATATCCGCGGCCTCTACCACGCCTACGAGGCGGCCCGCCGCGAGGGGGCGCGGATGATCTTCGCCTCCTCGAACCACGCCGTCGGGTTCCACACGCGGTCCGAGATCCTGGACGACACGTGCAGCCTCGCGCCGGACGGCTATTACGGCCTGTCCAAGGCCTACGGCGAATTGATGGGCGGGCTCTACCGCGACAAGCACGGGGTCGAGAGCGTGTTCCTGCGGATCGGCTCGTGCTTCCCGGAGCCGACCGATGCGCGGATGCTGGCGACCTGGTTGTCCTTCGCCGACCTGAGCCGGCTGATCACCCGCGCCACCCTGGCGCCGAATCTCGGCCCGGCCGGGTCGGTGGTGATCTGGGCCGCCTCGAACAACAGCCGCATGACGTGGTGGCGGCACGACGGGCGCGCCGTGATCGGCTGGGCGCCGCAGGACAGCGCGGATTCCTACGCCGCGGCCCTGGAGGGCAAGACCAGCGGCAATCCGGTGGTCGAGCGCTATCAGGGCGGCGGCTTCACGGCGATCGATTATTCGCGGCGGGATACCGGCGCAGCCTGATCTGGCAGCCTCACCTGGCAGCCTCACCTGGCAGCCTCACCTGGCAGCCTCACCTGGCAGCCTCACCCAGCAGGACCGGATCGCCCCGAGTCGCCTCGCCCGTCATCCCCGAGCCGCGCAGCAGTGCCCGGGATCGAGGGCCGCCGTTAAGCCGGCGCAGGCGACCGCCGGAATTCTGGTTTCCGGCCTCGCCCGCGTCGCTCCGGGAACGACGGTGCGGGTCCTGCGGTCGGGGTTCGAGGCCGAGTCGAACCACCCAACACATCGGCGCGTGGCCTGAGGGCGCGTCGGACACCGAGATGGGACACACCATGGCAGACGAGCAAAACCCGACGCGGCTGAAATGCGCCCTCGTGGTGCGCGGCGCCTTCGATGCGCATGTGATCCCGGCCTTCGAGGCCGCGGGTGGCCGGGCGGCAATCCACTGGGCGCCGACCACCGTGATCATGAAGGCTCTCGCCGAGGGGGAGACCGCCGACGCGGCGCTGGTCCTGTCGGACGCCATGGACCGGCTGATCGCCGAGGGCCGCGTCGAGCCGGAGACCCGGGTCGACGCGGTGCGCTCCCGCTACGGCATCGCCGTGAAGGCCGGGGCGCCGCATCCGGACATCGCCACCGTCGAGGCGCTGAAGCGCACCCTCACGGAGGCGCGCTCCGTGGCCTATTCCCGTGCGGGCGCCAGCGGCATCTACTTCGCCGGGCTGCTGCCGCGGCTCGGCCTCGCCGAGGCGGTCAACGCCCGGGCGACCATCATCCCGCAGGGATTCACCGCGGAAAAGCTCGTCTCCGGCGAGGCGGACATCGCCGTCCAGCAGATCAGCGAGCTGATGGTGGTGCCCGGAATCGAGGTGGTCGGGCCGTTCCCGGAGCCGGTGCAGGAGGTGACGACCTTCGCGGCCGCGATCCTGCGCGGCGCGACGGATCGGGACGGCGCCGCCCGGTTCCTGGCCCGGCTGACGACGCCGGAGGCTGCTGCGGCGTACCGCGCGAGCGGGCTGGAGCCGGCATTCTGAAATCCAATCCGGCGGAGACGCCGGATCCGCGTCGCCTTTGCGCGCGTCGCGAAGCCACCGCGGGCGGCGCGACGCCGAACATCCGGCGGCGCCCGCGACCGCATTGTCGACCCGCTCGCGGACCTCCTGGGCTTCGCGACCGCAAAAAAGTCCTTATGCTCGTGCTGTCCGGACACCCAATCTCGTCCGACCGGATCGCTCCACTCATGCTGAAGACAGCCTTCGTTGCCGCCCGCGACCGCCAAAGGCTGTCGGAGATCGCGACGATCCTGATCGGCTTCGGCGTCACCCGCGTCGTGGACCGCCTCGGCCTGCGCTACCTGCCGCTGCTGCCGCGCCGTCAGCCCCGGCTCGACGTCACCCGCCTGTCCGAGCCCGAGCGTCTGCGCCGGGCGATCGAGGCGCTCGGGCCGACCTTCATCAAGTTCGGGCAGGTCCTGGCCAGCCGGCCGGACCTGCTGTCGCCGGCCTGGACCGAGGAGCTGCAGAAGCTCCACAGCCAGGTCGTGCCGGTGACGTGGGAGCAGATCGGCCCGCAGCTCGAACTCGATCTCGGCGCCTCGCCCATGGAGATCTTCGCCGAGTTCGACACCAACCCGATCGCCTCGGCGTCGATCGCCCAGGTCTACCGCGCGCGGCTGCACTCGGGCGAGGACGTGATCGTCAAGGTGCTGCGGCCGAACCTGCGCAAGATCATCGAGGCGGATCTGCGCCTGATGGCGCACGGCGCCCGCATCGTCGAGAACGAGTGGCCCGACATGGCCCGCTACCAGCCGCGGGAGCAGATGCGCCACCTCGCCGACGGACTCAACGGCGAGCTCGACCTGCTCAACGAGGCGCGCAACTGCGAGCTGCTGGCCCAGATCTTCGAGGACCGCGACGACATCGTCTTCCCGAAGATTCACTGGGAATACTGCTCCGAGCGCGTGCTGGTGCAGGACTTCATCCACGGCATCCCGCCCAACGACGAGGCGGCCCTGCGCGCGGCAGGCATCGACAAGAAGCTGCTGGCCCAGAAGGGCACCGACGCGTTCCTGCAGATGGCGCTGATCGAGGGCGTGTTCCACGCCGATCCGCATCCCGGCAACATGCTGGCCCTGCCCGGCAACAAGATCGGCTTCATCGATTTCGGCATCATCGGGCGGCTGTCGCAGCGGCGGCGCTCGCAGCTCCTGGTGCTGATCGGCGCCATGCTCAAGCAGGATGCCGACGGCCTCATGGCCGTGCTCCTCGACTGGACCGGCACCAGCAACCCGGACCTGACCCGTCTCCAGGTCTCGGCCCAGTCCTTCGTGGAGAGCCACTCGTCGATCCCGCTGAATCTCGGGCTCGTGCTCACCGACTTCATGAACATGGCCCGCGAGAACGACCTCGCCATGCCGACCGACCTCGCCATCCTGTTCAAGGGGCTGGTGACCGCCGACGGCGTGATGCGCCATCTCGACCCGAACTTCGACCTGTTCGCCGCCGCAGGTCCCACGGTCCGGGCGAGCATGCAGACGCAGTTCTCGCTCTCCGCCCTCAAGCAGAAGGCCGAGGCCCTGGGCGTCGGCCTCTACGGCGCCGCCTCGGAATTGCCGACCCTGATCCACCTGATGCTGGTGCGGCTGAAGCAGGGCCGCGTCACCGTCGAGATCGAGGTGAAGGGCCTCGACAAGGTCACCCGCGGCATCGAGCGCGCGGCCGCGCGGGTGGCGGTCGCCCTGGTGGTGGCGGCCTTCGCCACCCAGCTCGCGCCCCGCCTGATCGACCTCGGCACGCCGGTCTTCGTCTCGATCGGATTGATTATCTTCATCCTGGGGATCGGCTGGCTCGTGCTGCTGATGCGAAACAAGTAGCTGTCTTCGCACCCGCACAGGCGAACAACATAAGTTTTGACCAGCGACCCAATACCGGCCTCGTTTGAATATCCCGGCTGTCATGCTAGCGTGACACAGTCAACGATTCGCTCGGCTGCGGGCGGGGAACCGGCACCAGAAGCGGTCTGAGCCGCCTGTGCGTCCCTGCCTCCGACGCCCATCGCCGCACCGGGCGATCGCTGGACCTCCGGCGGCGCGCCGCGAGGACGACGAGGTGGGGGCGGGCGATGGAAGCGGACATCGTACGGCCGCGAATCGACGGCGCGGAGCGCCGGGTCGCGATGCTCGAGGCGGAGAATATCCGCCTGCGCGGCCTGCTCACGCAGGCGACCGCGCAGGCCGATCGGGAACGGCAGCGGAGCCGGCGGCTCGGCCACATCATCGAAGCCGCGAGCCGCGTGGAGGCCGGACGCCTGGCGACCGAGCGGGTCGAGGCGCCCTGCGAGCAGGCCGGGCCGGGCCCGGAGGCGCGCCCGCGCATGCCGGGTCGTGTCGGCCCGTTCAATCCGCCGCAGATCCCCAACGATTACCTCGAATTGCTGGACGGCGAGGGGTGCCTGATCACCGCCAGTGCCAACGGCCCGGCCCTGTCGGCCGCCGAGGACGAGGCGGAGGCGATCGGGCGGCCCTGGATCGACGCCTGGACCCGCGCCGAGGACCGGGCGGCCGTGGCCGCGGCCCTCGACGGGGCGCGGATCGGACGACCGAGCCGGTTCCAGGCACAGTCGGAGACCGGCGGGACGATCCGGTGGTGGGACGTGGCGGTCACGCCGATCGGCGCGGCACCGGACCGGCCCGCGCGCATCCTGGCCGTGTCGCGCGACATCACCGAGCTGAAGCTGACCGAGGCGCGCCAGACGCTGCTGATGCAGGAACTCGCCCACCGGATGAAGAACACGATGGCCATGGTCCAGGCCGTCGCGGCGCAGACCATGCGCAACGCGCCGTCGCTGGAGGCGGCCGGCGAGGCCCTGGCCGCGCGGCTGCTGGCCCTGGCCAAGGCCCACGACGTGCTCCTGCAGGGTTCCTTCGCCCGGGCGTCCCTGACCGGCCTGGTCGAAGGGGCCGTGTCCCTCCACGGCGACGGCGTCGCGGGCCGCTTCCGCATTGCCGGACCCGACCTGACGCTGGGCCCGCGGCACGGCATGACCCTGGCGCTGATGCTGCACGAGCTCGGCACCAACGCGGCCAAGTACGGCGCCCTGTCGGTGGCTGCGGGTTGGGTCTGCGTCACCTGGAACGTGGCCGAGGCGGAGAACGGACAGACCCTCCGGTTCCGCTGGGAGGAGAGCGGCGGGCCGCCGGTCACGCCGCCGACCCGGACGGGCTTCGGCACCCGGCTGATCGCCCGCAGCCTCGCCCACAGCTTCGGCGGGACCGCCCACATGAGCTATCCCCGCGAGGGCGCGGTGCTGACCTTCGAGGCGCCCCTCGACACGGTGATGGCGGCCTGACCCGCGCACGCGTGTCCGGCGCCGCGTCCATGCGGGCACGACGCCTCGCTCAGGGCTTTACGGTGGGTGCATCGCCACCGTCTCACTCCATCGCCGCGCAGCGGAGCCCGGCACCCAGACGGGCCGACGCGACCGGCCTCTGCACCGGCAGCGGTTCCCGATCCCAGGCCCGCCCGCGACGCCCCGGGGATGACGGCGCGGATCAAAAGATGAAGATCGGCACGGCGCTGGATTGTCCGCCCACCAACCCTGCAGCCCGCCGCAGAGACGGGGACGTGCGCCCCGTTCGGCGGCAGATCCGGCGCCGAGCGAGAGCGGCGCTACACGCTGCGGCGGGTCTCCGCCTGAAGGGCCCGCAGGGCGGCGATCGTCCGGTCGCGCAGGGTTCTGAGGTCGACCAGCGTTCCCGTCAGGTCGACGCCAGCCTTGGCGGATTCCTCGAGGCCGCGGCAGGCCCGGGACAGCTCGGCACAGCCGAGCATGCCCGACATCGAGACCAGCGTATGCGCTTCGCGGCCGTAATCGTCGTTGGCGCGATCCGCCCCCTCGAAGGCGGTGGTGAGACTGACGACGAACCGGTCCAGGATGCGGACGAGCTTTTCCGTGCCGATCACGGCCGTGAGTTCGTCGAGCGCGTCCCGGTTCACCAGGGAGTGCGACACCGCCGGTCTCCAATTGCGGATCCGCGACGCGATCCGTGCGAGGCACGCAACCGAGGCGCCGCCCAACGTCCAAGTTTGCACAGAAGCGTTTACACCGGCCTACAGCAGCCTTTCAACGAAGCGTGACCGTTCCGCGCTGTGTGCAGGATTGCCTGCGGCGCATGGATGGGCCGGCGCCCGCGTGCGTGCGGCTGGCCGCATCCCGCCTTTCCCCGGCTCTGCCCGGCTCAGCCGCCCCTGAACCCTATCCCGTCCGATGCAGCCGGCACGCATCCTCGCGACGATGCGCCTCTGTCGCTCGGAACCGACGCGCCGCGCGTCGGGCACATGCATCTCGCTGTCCTCTCCCCGGCGGGCGACCGCGTTCCGTCGCGTCCTGCGTTCGACACCCGGGATTCCGGCACCCCGCGCCACCGCATTGCCGTTTTTTAATCCTTGGGACATGAGACCAAATCATCGGCCGGCTATTATCTGAACACGGACTGAATAAGGCCAGTGCAGATGAAGGCCTTATCTCCGCACCGGAAGGAGATAGTAAGATGTCCTACCGCACATCCATGGCTGCGGCCCTCGTACTGACCACAATCCTCGGTGGAACTGCCTTCGCGGCTGAACAGGCGGCCCAGCATGACGGCACGCAGATCAATGCGCGCCAGACCGTGATCGACAAGGATGTCGGCAAGCTCTCGAAGGATGGTGCGCAGGGTTTCCGGGATCTTCAGCTCACCCGCCTGGCGATCTTCGAGGCCAATCCCACCCAGGCCAAGGACATGATCGCCAAGGCTCAGGCGGCCTTCGCGAAGGCCAGGACCGACGACGCGGTGTTCACCAAGGCCGAGGTCGAACTCAAGTCGCCCGCCGATATGGCCGCCCGCAAGGCGACCGCGCAGACCGACAAGGCCGACGCCAAGCCGGTCTCCAAGGAGCAGGTCGCCTGGGTCCCGGTCGATGCGCAGCTGACCTTGGGCGACGATTTCGTGGCCACACCCATCAAGGCCTCCGCGGTGACTGAGGCCAACAAGAACCTCGCCCAGGGCGACCAGAAGGGCGCCTTGGAGAAGCTCAAGCTCGCCCATGTCGACGTCAACTTCACCATGGCGGTCCTGCCGCTGAACAAGACCATTGCGGGTGTCGATCAGGCCGCGACTCTGATCGGACAGGGCAAGTATTACGAAGCCAACGCGGCCCTGAAGTCGGCCCAGGACAACATGCGCTTCGAGGTGATCGATGCGGTTGCCGTGCCGCAGACGGCCAAGGCTGCCCCGGCCGACGCGACGGCGCCGCAGGCCACCGGCACGACCGCGGGGGCCAAGGTCGGCCAGTGAAGGGCCTCTGACGTTCAAGGCCGCGCCTGACCGATCGCAGGCGCGGCCGACTTGGACGGGAGAAAGCCGCATGGGACGTTTCTTGATCTCGACCTTCCTGGGACTTGAACTGATCCTCTGCGGATCCGCCGTCGCCTCCGCGCGGACAGCGGGAATCCCGGATTTCAAGATCCGGGCGATCTGCGCGCCGGAGCATCGCGCCGGGTCCGACCCCGTCGACCGAGCGAGCTACCGGGGTTGCCTGTCCGACGAGGCCGCCGCGCGGCGCACCTTGATCAAGCGGTGGGCGACCTTCGACGTGGCGGAGCGCCGGGACCTGCCGGACGGAGAGCCAGATCGGCGGTGCCCCCTCCTACGTGGCGATGCTGACCTGCGTGCAGCTCGGAAGCGGCGCGCTGCCGGTCCAGCCATCGGGCCGGCCCTGAGATGCCGGCCTCCGTGCGGGATCCGGAGCCGAGGCTCGATCGTCGCCGCCGGTTGAGTGGTCATAGGGCCGGGCCATGGCTTAGGAATCGGGTTCGGGCGTGCACGACACCGCCGCAGGAGCCAGCGTCATGCCCGGTCGGATCTTGCCGTGACGGCCTACAGCCTGCGTGCCCGGCTGCTCGCCCTCTGGGTCCTGCTGCTCGCCTCGGCGGCCGCCACCGCCTACCTGATGTGGGGCGTCTACAATCAGTCGACGGGCGTCCAGGTGGCGCAGGCCGATCTCGCGGTCGGACGCGCCTGCCGCGAGATCATCGACCGGTTTGCCGCGCAGGCCGGCGCCCACGGGATCGCGGAGGCCGATCTTGCCGGACTCGTGTCCGCCGCGCTGGCGCGCTTTCCCGGTATCGAGGGCGGGATCTGGAGCGCCTCGCGCGGGCCGCTGGCCTACGCCTATCCGACCTACGAGGGATCCGGACCGAAGACCGACCTTCCGGCGGCCGAGCACGACACCATCGCGGCGCTGAACGGGCAGGTGCTGCGCGTCGACCACGCGGTCTCGGTCCGCCGGCCGAGCCGGACCCAGGTGCTGATGCTCCAGGGCTGCCCCCTGCACGGGCCGGCGCCCGGCCTGACCGCGTGGGCGATGGCGCGCGCGCATGTCAATGATGGCCCGACCTACACGCGCTTCCTCGCGGGACTGGGTTTCCTGGCCGCGACCGTGCTCGGATCGGCGGCCTTCCTGGGCTGGTTCCTGTACGGCTTCTCCGGACGGATCGCCCGGCTCGAAGCCAAGCTCGCCGCGCCGCGCCCGGACGGCGAGGACCTGCCGCATCTCGACCATACCGGCGAGCGCGAACTCGACCGGCTGGTGGACGCCCTCAACGCGGCCGGCGGGCGCCTGCGGGAGGCCCAGGCCCGGATCGTGGCGGCCGAGCGTCTCGCCGCCGTCGGCCGGCTGGCGGCGAGCATCGCCCACGAGATCCGCAACCCCATCGCGGCGATGCGGCTGAAGGCAGAGAACGCCTTGGTCAGCGGCGATCCGCACCGCGCCGCGGCCGCCCTCGAGACCGTGCTGGGCCAGATCGCCCGGGTCGACACGCTGCTGCGCGACCTCCTCAACCTGACGCAGGCGCGCGCGCTCAACCGGATCCCCACGCCGGTGGCGCCGTTGCTCGCCGCGTGCGCGCAGCTGCACGAGGATCTGGCGCATGCGCGCTCGGTGCGGATCACGGTCGCCGCCGACGGGCTGCCGGCGACGGACCATCCGCATCTCGACCGGGCGCAGACCGCCCGGGCCCTGGACAACCTGCTGCTGAACGCGCTGCAGCACGCGCCGCCGGGCGGCCGGGTCCGCCTCGGTGCCGAGCGGGTCACGGTCGACGGCGCCGTGCGGCTGCGGCTCAGCGTCGCCGATACCGGCGCCGGGATCGACCCGGCGATCCGCGCCGGCCTGTTCGAGCCCTTCGTCACCGGACGGCCCGACGGCACCGGCCTCGGACTCGCGATCGTGCGCGAGATCGCCCTGGCGCATCGCGGCGAGGCCAGGCTGGTCGAAGGCGCGCCCGAGACCACCTTTGTCCTGGATCTGCCATGGCAACCATCCTGATCGTCGACGACGACAGAGCCCTGCGTGACGGGCTCGCCGAGACGGTGACCGATCTCGGGCACACGCCGCTTCCGGTCGCCTCCGGCTCTGAGGCGCTGGCGCGGCTGCGCGAGACGTCGGTGGCGGCGGTGCTCCTCGACCTGCGCATGCCCGGCGACCTCGACGGCATGGCCACGCTGGAGGGGATCCGCGCCCTGCCGGAGCCGCCGCCCGTGACGGTGCTGACCGCCTTCGCGAGCCCGGCCAACACCATCGAGGCGATGCGGCTCGGGGCGCACGACCACCTCACCAAGCCGATCGGCCGCGCCGACCTCGCCGCCGTGATCGAGGCGATGCTGCGCGACGCCCGCACCGAGCCGGGGAGCGCCGCCCCGCCGCCGGGTCATCCGGTCCTGATCGGGTCGAGCGCGGGCATGCGCAAGGTCCAGAAGACCATCGGCCTCGTCGCCGACAGCGCGTCCACCATCCTGATCCAGGGCGAGACCGGCACCGGCAAGGAGGAGGTCGCCCGGGCCCTGCATGCCTTCTCGCGGCGCCGCGCGCGGCCGTTCGTGCCGGTGAACTGCGCGGCGATCCCGGCCGAGTCCCTGGAAAGCGAGCTGTTCGGCCATGTCCGGGGCGCCTTCGCGGGTGCCGCCGCGGACCGCGCCGGCGCCTTCCATGAGGCCGAGGGCGGCACCCTGTTCCTGGACGAGATCGGCGACATGCCCGCCGCGATGCAGGCCAAGATCCTGCGGGTGATCCAGGATTGCGTCGTGACGCCGCTGGGGGGCCGGTCCGCTCGGGTCGACGTCCGCCTCGTGGCGGCGACGCATTGCGACCTGCCGGCACTGGTCGCCGAGGGTCGCTTCCGCGCCGACCTGTACTACCGGCTGAACGTCGTGCCGATCACCCTGCCGCCCCTGCGCGAGCGCCTCGCCGACATCGTGCCGCTGGCCGAGCACTTCCTCATTCCCTCGGGCAAGCGCCTGAGCGGCGGGGCCGCCGCGCGCCTGCTGGCCTATGATTGGCCCGGCAATGTACGCCAGCTGCGCAACGTGGTGGAGCAGGCGGCGATGCTGGTGCGCGGCGGCGCCATCGCGGCCGAGGCGATCGACCTGCCGGCGGCACGGCCGGAGCAGCGCGGCGACGACGCGGCGGTCGACTGGCTCGCCGGCGACCTGCCCGGAGCCGTCGCCCGCCTGGAGCGGACCATGATCGCGGCCGCGCTCCGCGAGGCCGACGGGAACCGTGCCCGGGCCGCCCGCCGCCTCGGCATCCAGCGGCAGCTCCTCTACGCCAAGATCGAGCGCTACGGCCTCGGCGCGCCGGGCGCCGATCTGTCGGAAGAAACGACAGATGGTGTCGGAAATCCCGACGTTTCGGCGGGCACCGACCCGGCCTGAAGCCTCATCGGCCGGAGAATCGTTCACATCCCGCGTGAGGCCCGGACCGTGCGGGAACCGATCCCGCGCGCGGGCGTCGAGCCCCGCGTGTGACGGCGCCGCCCGGATCGGGCCGCGCCGTGCGTCGGTCGGGGGATCGCGGCAGGATGGACAGGATCGAGACGGGCGCCCGCGGCGCCGGCAGCCGGACGCCCTCGGCCAGGGCCCTGCGCGGCCTCGACGCGCTCAACTTCTTCCTCGCCGACGTGCGCGACGGCCTCGGCCCCTACCTCGCCATCTACCTGATCGCCGTGCGCGGCCCGGACCAGGGCTGGAACGAGGCCACGACCGGCCTCGTGATGACCGTCGCGGGCATCCTCGGCCTCGTGGCGCAGACGCCCGCCGGCGCGCTGATCGACGCCACCAACCACAAGCGCGCGGTGGTGATCGGCGGCGCCATCGCGGTGACGGCGAGCTGCCTCGTCCTGCCGTTCATCACGAACTTCTATCTCGTTACCGCCACCCAATCGATCGCCCACGTCGCCGGGACGATCTTCCCGCCGGCGCTGGCCGCGATCACGCTGGGCCTCGTCGGGCCGAAGATGTTCGCCAAGCGGATCGGCCGCAACGAGGGCTTCAACCACGCCGGCAACGCGGTCTCGGCCGCGCTGGCGGGCGGGCTCGCCTACTTCTTCGGGCCGGTGGTCGTGTTCTGGCTCATGGGCATCCTGGCGGCGCTGTCGATCGGCGCCATGCTGCTGGTACCGGCCGACGCCATCGACGACGACCTCGCCCGGGGCATGACCGAGGAAGAGGATCAGGCGCAGGACAAGCCCTCCGGCCTCGCCACCCTGCTGCAGAACCGGCCGCTCCTCGTCTTCGCGGTGCTCTGCGCGATCTTCCACCTCGCCAACGCGGCGATGCTGACCTCGGTGGGCCAGCTCCTCACGCACATCTCGGGCAAGGACCACGCGACCTCGCTGATCGCGGCCTGCATCGTGGCGGCGCAGTGCGTGATGGTGCCGGTGGCGATCTTCGTGGGGGCGAAGGCCGACGTGATCGGCCGCAAGCCGATCTTTCTCACCGCCTTCGGCATCCTGGCGCTGCGCGGCGTCCTCTACACCTTGTCGGACAACCCGTTCTGGCTGGTGGGCGTCCAGCTCCTCGACGGGATCGGGGCGGGCGTCTACGGCGCGCTGTTCCCGATCGTGGTCGCCGACCTGACCCGGGGCGGCGGCCGGTTCAACGCGGCCCAGGGCGCCGTGGCCACGGCCCAGGGGATCGGCGCGGCCTTGAGCGCGACGCTCGCCGGCGTGATCATCGTGTCCGCCGGCTATTCCACCGCGTTCCTGGCGCTGGCGGCCATCGCGGCGCTCGGGTTCGTCCTGTACCTCGCGCTGATGCCCGAGACACGCACCACGGTGCGCGCGGGCGGCGAGCCCGAGAGCGGCGCCGGCATCCCGCCGGCCGTGCCGGCGAGCGCCTAAACGCGGCACCGACGCCCTCGAACGGACGGGGCCCCGGCCCTGTCAGCTGCGCCTTAGGATACGGCGGCGAGTTCCGGCGCGGCGCGTTCCGGCCCGGCTTGCGCCGGGGCGACCGCCTCCGGCGGCGCCTTCCGCGAGACGTAGTGGATGTCGACGGCGCGCCAGAACGCCCCCTGCTCCTCCATCGAGCGGCGCGCGAGGGATTTCTCGAGGATCGACATCGCGGCCCGCGCGGGCTCGCTCCGCTCGAGTTCCTCGAGCAGGCTGGCGAGATGCAGCATGGGGCTTTCCTCCGAGCGGACGGCAACCCCGATTAACGCCCGAGCGTGCGTAACGATCCGTTACGCCCTGCATGTCGGCGCCCTGCATGATCCTTGCCTCGGCCCGGGGCGCGGCTACCATCCCCGCGTCGAGTCCGACTCGCTCTCCCGTCAACCACCGAGGATCTCCGATGTTCTCCTGCCGAAGCGGCACGGCTCTTCCCCTGCGCGGAGCGGTCTTTGCCCTGGCCCTGGCCAGCGGATTCGGGGCGGTCCCCTTGAGCGCCCGCGAGATGCCCGAGGCCGGCACCGCGGCAGCGGCGAAGAAGCCGAACGTCGTGATCCTCGCCACCGGCGGCACGATCGCCGGCGCCGGGGCGGACGCCGCCAACAGCGCCACCTACACGGCCGCCAAGGTGCCGGTCGACAAGCTCATCGCGGCCGTGCCGCAGGTGAACACCATCGCCAATGTCCGCGGCGAGCAGGTCTTCCAGATCGCCTCCGAGAGCTTCACCGACGCCCAGCTCGTCCAGCTCGGCAAGCGCGTGTCCCAGCTCCTGAAGCAGGACGACGTCGACGGCGTCGTCGTCACCCACGGGACCGACACCCTGGAGGAGACCGCGTTCTTCCTCGACCTCGTGGTGAAGAGCGACAAGCCGATCGTGGTGGTGGGCTCGATGCGGCCGGGCACGGCGATCTCGGCCGACGGCGCCCTCAACCTGCTCGACGCCGTCACGGTCGCGGCCAGCAAGGAGGCGATCGGCCAGGGCGTCACCGTGACGATGAACGACTACATCCAGTGCGGCCGCGACGTGAACAAGCGGACCAACATCGTGCCGAGCGCCTTCTACAGCCAGTGGGGCCCGCTCGGCATGGTGGTCGAGGGCAAGACCTACTTCTTCCGCTCGCTGACGAAGCGGCACAACATGAGCTCCGAGTTCGACATCGACCAGATCGACAGCCTGCCGCTCGTGGGCATCGTCTACGGCTCGGGCAACATGATCCCGGGTGTCTACGACGCCGAGGTCCAGGCGGGGGCCAAGGCGATCGTCAATGCCGGCACCGGCAACGGCTCGGTGCCCGGCTACCTCGTCGACAAGCTGAAGGACATCCGCTCCAAGGGCGCCATCGTGATCCGCTCGTCGCGCGTGCCGGACGGCTTCGTCCTGCGCAACGCCGAGCAGCCCGACGACAAATACGATTGGGTGGTCGCCCACGACCTGAACCCCGCCAAGGCCAAGGTCCTGGCGGCCGTGGCGCTCACCAAGACGAACGACACCAAGGAGCTACAGCGGATCTTCTGGGAGTATTGAGCTCAGGGACGCGCCGCGTCTCTGAGGTCCGATCCCATCCTGAGGCATGCCTCGAAGGAGCGCTTTGAGGCGTGCTGAGGTCGGGCGTCCAGGATGACCGGCCGCCACTGCCTCCGGACGATGGCGTGAGGTCACCGTCTTTGCGAGCGCAGCGAAGCAATCCAGGGTCGCGCTGTCCTGGGTCACTTCGCTCCGCTCGTGATGACGATGCGGGGGCATCGATCGCAACCGTGAGCGAACGCTGACGTGGATTTGGGGTTTCCTGAGCCGGCGGGCAGGCCACATGTCGTCACCCGCGCTCACCCGGGTTACATCCCGCGGCGCACCCCCTAGATACCGGTCACCGACGCGGCTGCCTGGGCCGTGCCCGAATCGCGGCATCAGCCTTGCGCCCGTCGGCATCGAGCCTGGAGGAACGAGCATGACCGAGCTTCATCCCGAAGTTGCGGCGGTCACCGAGCGCGTCGTGGCGCGCTCCCGCGAGACCCGGCGCGCCTATCTCGACCTGATCGCCCGCGAGCGGGAGGCGGGGGTCCGGCGCGGCAAGCTCGCCTGCGGAAACCTCGCCCACGGCTTCGCGGCCTCCGGTGAGGACAAGGCGGCGATCCGCGACGAGCGGACGGTGATGAATATCGGCATCGTCACCGCGTACAACGACATGCTCTCGGCCCATCAACCCTACGGACGCTACCCGGACCAGATCAAGCTGTTCGCCCGGGAGCGCGGCGCCACCGCGCAAGTTGCGGGCGGCACGCCGGCCATGTGCGACGGGGTCACGCAGGGGCAAAGCGGCATGGAGCTGTCGCTGTTCTCCCGGGACACGATCGCGCTCTCCAGTGCGGTGGCGCTGAGCCACGGCATGTTCGATGGCGCGGCGCTGCTGGGCATCTGCGACAAGATCGTGCCGGGTCTGCTGATCGGCGCGCTCCGCTTCGGCCACCTGCCGACGATCCTGATTCCGGCCGGGCCGATGCCGTCCGGGTTGGCCAACAAGGAGAAGCAGCGGATCCGCCAGCTCTATGCCGAGGGCAAGGTCGGCCGCGCCGAACTTCTCGAATCCGAGTCGGCCTCCTACCACGCGGCCGGGACCTGCACGTTCTACGGCACGGCCAACTCGAACCAGATGATGATGGACATGATGGGCCTGCACATGCCGGGCGCGTCCTTCATCAATCCCGGCACCAAGCTGCGGCAGGCCGTGACCCGCGCGGCGATCCACCGGCTCACCGAGATCGGCGGCGCCGGCAACGATTACCGGCCGCTTGGCCTCTGCGTCGACGAGAAGGCGATCGTGAACGCCGCGGTCGGCCTGCTCGCCACCGGCGGCTCCACCAACCACGCGATCCACCTGCCGGCCATCGCCCGCGCCGCCGGAATCGTGATCGACTGGGAGGATATCGACCGGCTCTCCAGCGCCGTGCCGCTGATCGCGCGCGTCTACCCGAACGGGGCCGGCGATGTGAACCATTTCCACGCCGCGGGCGGCATGAGCTTCGTGATGGCCGCGCTCCTCGATGCCGGCATGCTGCACGACGACATCCTGACGGTGGCGGGCCAGTCGCTGCGCGACCATGCCCGCGATCCGAAGCTCGACGGCGACGAGTTGGTCTTCGAGGACGCCGTGCCGGAGAGCCTCGACGACACGATGCTCCGCCGGCCCGGCAACCCGTTCCAGCCGGATGGCGGGATGCGGCTGGTCAAGGGCAATCTCGGCCGGGCGACGTTCAAGACGAGCGCGGTCGAGGAGCACCGCCGCAACATCGAGGCGCCGGCCCGGGTCTTCTCCGACCAGGACGAGGTGCTCAAGGCCTTCAGGGCCGGCGAGCTGGAGCGGGATGTCGTGGTGGTGGTCCGCTTCCAGGGCCCGAAGGCCAACGGCATGCCCGAGCTGCACAAGCTCACCCCGCCGCTGGGCGTGCTGCAGGACCGCGGCCACAAGGTCGCGCTGGTGACCGACGGGCGCATGTCGGGGGCATCCGGCAAGGTTCCGGCGGCGATCCACGTGAGTCCCGAGGCCCTGGGCGGCGGTCCGATCGGGCGGATCCGCGACGGCGACATCGTCCGGCTCAGCGCCGCCGAGGGTCTGCTGGAGGTGCTGGTCGATGATGCGGAGCTGGCTGCCCGGCCGGAGGCCGAGGCGCCGGAGCCCGTACAGGGCACCGGGCGGGAGTTGTTCGCGTTCATGCGCCAGGGGGCCGATACGGCGGAGCGGGGCGCTTCGGCGATGCTCGCCGCCGCCGGCCTCTGAGATTGACGAGGAGGTGCCGACCATGAACGATCTGACCAGCATCGACGCGCTGATGCGCTCCGTGCCCGTCATTCCGGTCCTGGTGATCGACGACGTGTCCCAGGCCCGGCCCATCGCCGAAGCCCTGGTGAAGGGCGGCCTGACCGCCCTGGAGGTCACCCTGCGCACGCCGGCCGCCCTCGACGTGATCCGGGAGATGACCCGGGTCGAGGGTGCAGTGGTGGGCGCCGGGACGGTGCTGAACCCGCGCGATCTCGACAGGGCGCTGGCGGCGGGGGCCGAGTTCATCGTCTCGCCGGGTCTGACGGAGCCGCTGACCGACGCCGCCAAGGCCAACGGCGTGCCCTACCTGCCGGGCGTCGCTACGGCGGCCGACATCATGCGCGGGCTCGATCACGGGCTCGACCGGTTCAAGTTCTTCCCGGCCGAGGCCGCAGGCGGGATCAAGGCGCTGAAGGCGCACGCGGCGGTGTTCGGCGCGGTGCGGTTCTGCCCGACCGGCGGGATCACCGAGGCGACCGCCCCCGACTGGCTGGCGATCCCGTCCGTGCTCTGCGTCGGCGGCAGCTGGGTGGTGAAGCCCGGCACGCCCGATCCGGCGGCGATCGAGCAGGCGGCCCGGGCCGCTTCGGAGCTGCGGAAGGCAGCGTAGGCGGACGGGCCCCTACTGGTGACGCTGGAGCGGAACGCGCGCCTCTGCCTCCCCTCCGCGGGGAGGCAGAGAAGCGGATGCGGACCGCCCTACTCCGCCGGCAGCGGCTGCCTCTGCTCCCGCGGGATGAACACGCCGCCCTCCGGCTCCAGCGTGATGCGTCGGTCGTGGAAGGCGTGCAGCGTCGAGCGGTGGCCGATCGACACGATCGTCGTCCCGGGCAGGCGCTCGCGCAGCATCCGGTAGAGCGCCGCCTCGGACGGCTCGTCGAGCGAAGCCGTCGCCTCGTCGAGGAACAGCCATTCCGGCTTGGCCAGGATTGCGCGGGCGATGGCCAGGCGCTGCTGCTCGCCGCCCGAGAGCCGCCGCTCCCAGGTGTCGGTCTCGTCGAGATGGTCGATTAGGTGGGCGAGCTGGGCGGCCGTCAGCGCGTCCTGGATCGCCGCGTCCGAAAACTGATCGGTGGTGTTCGGGTAGACCACGGCGCCGCGCAGGCTCCCCTGCGGGATGTAGGGCCGCTGCGGCAGCAGCAGCGCCGATTGCCCAGCGGGCACATCGACCCGGCCCTTGCCGAACGGCCAGATCCCCGCAATCGCCCGGAACAGGGTCGACTTGCCGGAGCCCGAGGGGCCCGTGACCAGGGTCGCACCGCCCCGCGGCAGCGTCAGCGCGTCGGCGGTGACGATCGGCCGTCCGTTCGGCAGGGCGAGGACGAGGCCGCGCGCGGTGACGTCACCCGTGCTGTCGTTGCCCTGGACCAGGCCGTAGCCGGCCGATTCCAGCGCCTCCGCCTTGGTCATCGCCCGGCGGAAGGAATTGAGACGGTTGGTGTTGGCCTTGTAGGCGGCCAGTGTCGTGTAGGAATCCACGAAGAAGGACAGCGAACTCTGCACCTGCCCGAACGCCTGCGAGGTCTGCTGGAGGGCGCCCAGCGTGATCTTCTTGGCGAAGAAGGACGGAGCTGCGATCACGAGCGGGAAGATCACGCTCGCCTGCCGGTAGCTGAACGTGAAGGCGATCAGCTTGATGCGGCGGAAGATGATCCCGATGTAGTTCTCGATGACGCTGTGGAACAGGCTCGAGAGCCGCGAAATCTCCGCCCGCTCGCCGCGCAGCAGGGCGATCTGCTCGGAATAGATGCGGTTGCGAGCCAGCGCGAAGCGGAAATTCGCCTCCACCTTCTCCTGCCGGAAGTCGAGCCCGATGAGCGGCCGCCCGATCAGGTGGGTGAGCCAGGTGCCGACCACCGCGTAGGCGATCACGAGGAAGACCAGGAAGCCCGGGATCACCGTATCGGTGAACGGCAGGACGAAGTCGCGCGACAGCGTCCAGAGGATCACGATGAACGAGACGAGTTGCGCGGCCTGGCTCAGGAGACGGATCGACAGCGTCGTGGTCTGCACGATGAAGCTGTTGACGTCGGCCTGGATGCGCTGATCCGGATTGTCGGCTTCCTCGTCGGTGAACGGAATCCGGTAATGCGTGCCGTTGCCCAGCCAGCGCTCGTACAGGCTGTGGGTCAGCCATGTGCGCCAGCGGATCAGCAGCGAGGAATCCACGAACAGGTCGAACATGCCGATGGCGATGTTCAGCACGGCGATCGGAATGAACACCCAGAGCAGCTGGTACCAGAAGGCGTCCGCGTTGTACTCCTGAAGGGCGTTGAACATGTCGCGGTAGAAGAAGTTGAACCGCAGCGTCAGGGCCACGTCGGCGAAGTTCACGAAGATCGAGAGCGCCACGAGGTTGCGGCCGATCCGGCCCTCCGTGGTGCCGAACCAGCGGAACAGGCCGATCTCCTTGGTCGGCTTGTCGCGGTTGGCGAAATACGGGTCGGCGATGTTGGTGATCGCCCGGATCGGTTCGAGATACGAGATGCCGAGCACGATGGCGGCGAAGACCACCGCGCCGGTGGCCGCGAAGGCGGGCGGGAGCAGCGCCGCGATCACCGGCGGCAGCAGGCCCATGGCGCCGATCGTCTTCGATCCTGCCAGGAGCAGGTAGCCGACGCCGTAGACCGAGACGAAGACCTTCAGGTAGGCCGAGATGCCGTTCGAGGCGATCAGGATGCCCGCCATGACGAAGCCGGCGAGCGAGACGTAGAGCGGCGGGCTCGGGATGCCGGGAAACGCCAGCAGGATCAGCGCGGCCAAGGCTGTGAGCACGGCCTGGATGCCCAGTCCGGTCCTGAGTGCTGCCACGCGTCGATCCCCCATCCGTGCGCGCCCGCTCGTCAGGACGCTGCCGGCGGCCTTGGCCGCAGGTGATGGCCAGATAGTGGCACTGGCCCCGCGCTGTCGCGTGAAACTTTGGTCACGTTTCGGCGGTGCGGCGATTTACGCGGGTGGCGCGGCTACCAGTTCCACTCCTCGAAGCCCGGCTCGCGGCACTGATAGCCGATCGGGCATTGCGGATTGTCGCGCGTGGGGGCGAAGCGCAGCTCCGCGATCTCGGAGCTGGCGCATTGGCCGGGGCCGCTGACGAAGCGCTCCGGCGCTGCCCCGGTGGCGATGACGACGTCGCCCTCGCTCCTCACCAGGGCCATCGCCTCGGCACAGGTCATGCGCGCCGTCATCGAGCCGCGCGGCGGCCGCGATTGGGCACGGGCCTCGATCCCGGCCGCGACGGCGGCGAGGTGGGTGAACAGCAGAGCGAGGGCCAACGGCCTCATCGGTAACGGGTTCCGGCACGCACCCGGGAAGAAAGCCCGCGGGTCTGACGCCATCCTGCACAAGCGGACCGTCCGCGACTGTCACCGGAATGTGCCACCGGGCTGCTTTCGCCGTCGAGCCGCCGCAATCACCGGATTAGGAGATTCCGGGATCGCCGAAAGCAGCTGTAGATTTGTGATCGCGGGTGCCTGCAAGGGCGGCCCCGGCACGACGGCGCGAGCGGCCCCGCGGCACGCGTCTCCGGCGCCCGGCGTGCCGACCGACCCGCGCCGGATCCAAGGGACCCAGCGATGTCCGCTCTCTCGATCCTCGACATCTCCGCCGTGCGCGCCGCGCCCGTCTCCCGCGAGCCCTACGCCTTCACGCTCGGCCAGAACGTCCTGAATCCGGACGCGATCGACGACATCCGCCGCGACTTCCCCGACATCGCCAAGCCCGGCTACCTCACCGTCGACGAGGTCGCCCTCAAGGGCCGTTTCAAGGCGCTGATCGACGAGCTGGAGAGCGACGCGTTCTCCGAGATCCTCGGCGAGAAGTTCGGCATCGACCTCGTGTCCTGCCCGCGCCTGACCACGATCATGCGCCGCAGCCAGCTGAAATACGGCTCGATCCACACGGACGGCCCGTCGAAGGTGCTGACGCTTCTCGTCTACATGAACGACGCCTGGGACGCCCCGGCCGCGGGCCGGCTGCGCGTGCTCTACGACGGCCGCAACTACGAGCCCTTCGCGGTCGAAGTGCCGCCGACCATGGGCACGATGTTCGCGTTCCTGCGGGCCGACAATTCCTGGCATGGCCACGAGCCCTTCGAGGGCGAGCGGCGGGTGGTGCAGGTCGCGTGGCTCAAGGACGCGTCGGAACTGGAGCGCAAGCGCAAGCGCAACCGCACGGCGCAGTTCCTGAAGGGTATCTTCGGCCGCTGAACGGACGACAGGGGGGCGGACCATGGGGGCGGTCGTGCTGGTGGATCTGGGCGACGGGGCGCGTTCCGGCTCCGGGCGTCGCTACGCGCTGCCGACCCTTCTGGTGGTCGGCTGGATCGGCCTCTTCGCCTACAGCGCCGCCTACCTGACGGAGGACCTGCCGTTCCGCCCCGCAGCACCGGAGGCCAGTGCCTCCGCGGCCTCCGCCGGGCAGCGCGCGACCGCGCGCCGGTTCGTGATGCTCGACACGCCCGACGAGGCCGCCGCCGCGCCAGCCGCCGGCGCCGTCACGGCGAGCCCGCAGGTGGCCGCCGCGACGCCGGCCGCGAACGCCCGCCCCGCACAGGCGACAGCGCCTGCCTCCCTCTCGCCCCCTGTTTCCGCACCCGCCGAGTATGTCGGCGTCTGGGGCCCGAGTCCCGAGGCCTGTGGAGCCCAGTCGCGGCGGCGGGGCTATATCCCGGCCACGATCACGCAGGACCGCGCCCGCGCCGGACGCACGATCTGCAGCTTCCATGACACGCGGCGGGTCGGCAGCGCCTGGGTCACCTCGGCCGAGTGCAGCGATCGCGGCCGGCGCTGGTCATCGCAGGTTCGCCTTCAGGTAGACGGGGACAATCTGACCTGGTCGAGCAGCCGCGGGACCTCGGCCTATACGCGCTGCAGCCGCCGCGCCGGCTGAGGTCAGCCGGCGCCGGCCGCGCGCAGGACGATCCGCGCGGCAGCCCGGCTCGGCGTGTCGGCTTCCGCAAGCCGCATCAGCCCGTCGATCCGTGCGAGCGCGGCAAGCTGGGCGTCCCGACCGGCGCCCCCGGCCAGGAGCGGCCTCAGGGCGTCTGCGAGCCGCTCCGGGGTGCATTCGGCCTGGACGAATTCCGGCATGGCGTTCTCGGCGAGGATCAGGTTCGGCAGCACGATGCTGGGGACCTGGATGAGCCGGCGAGCGATGAACTCTTCCGCCCGCGAGACCTTGTAGGCGACGACCATCGGAACGCCCGCGAGCGCCAGTTCCAGCGTGACCGTGCCGGAGGCGGCAAGCGCCGCCCGCGCCTCCCGGAAGGCGGCGTATTTCGCCGCCTCGCCGGTGACGATCCGGACCGGTACCGTCCAGTCGGCGGAGAGCCGCTCAATGAGCGCCCTGTGGCGCGTCACGGCAGGCAGGACCGCCTCGATTGCGAGCCCGGCGGCGACGCGTGCCAGCGTCGCACCGAAGACCGGCATCAGCCGCTCGATCTCGGACCGGCGTGAGCCGGGCAGCACGACGAGGCTGTGGGGAGCAACGTCGCGCCGCCGCAGGTGCGAGGGGTCAGGCTGCAGTTCCGGGAGACGCTCGATCAGCGGGTGCCCGACATAGGTGCAGGGCGGCCCGCCGAGTTGCAGATGTGCGTCCGGCTCGAAGGGGAGCAGGGCCAGGACATGGTCGATGAACGGCCGCATGCCCTTCGCCCGCCAGGGCCGCCACGCCCAGACGCTCGGCGAGACGTAGTCGACGATCGGGATGGCGGGTGCAGCCTTGCGCACCCGCCGCGCCACCGCGTGGGTGAAGCCGGGACTGTCGATGATCACCAGCACGTCCGGCCGGGCGCGGATGGTGGCCTCCACGGTCTCGCGGATACGCCGCAGCAGGGTCCGGGCGCGGGCGAGGACCGGGAGGTAGCCCATCACCGCCACGTCATCGAGAGGGAACAGGGACGTGAAGCCCTCCTCCGCCATGGCCTCACCGCCGACGCCGCCGAATACCGCGTCGGGCTCAGCCTCACGCAGGGCGCGCATCAGCTTGGCGCCGAGCTGATCGCCGGAATCCTCGCCCGCCACGAGCCAGATGGTCCGGTGCCGGTCGGTCACGGCGTCGCTCCGTAGCCGACCACGAAGAGGCCGAGGCGGTCGGCTTCGGCGGCCGTGGCAATCCGGTCGATGATCAGGGTCCCGCCGGCCTCCAGCGCCAGGCCGACGCAACCCGCCCGAGCCGCGTTGCGCACGGTGCGCGGCCCGATCGCGGGGAGATCGATGCGGCGATCCTGGCCGACCTTGGGAGCCTTCACCAGCACGGTGGCGGGCATCGCCCGGCCGAACCCGAACGGGCGCCGGCCCAGAACCCGCGCCCGCGCCAGCATGCGGTCGGTGCCCTCCGGCCCCTCCACCGCGAGGATCCGATCGCCGGCCAAAGCCACCGCCTGACCGAGGTCGTAGGGCGAGAGGGCGTCCAGAACCCCGCGCCCGGAACGGATCGAGGCGGCCGCTCCGGCATCGGGCGTCCGGCGTCCAATCGGGCCTTCCGGGCAAAGCAGATCGGGCGCGGCCTCGTGGACGCCCACGACTCGATGGCCCTCCTCTTCCACCAGCGTGAGGGCGGCCCGCAGGAGCCGGTCGTCGCCCCCGCCGGCGATCGCCCGCAGCGCTTCCCGGTTGCGCAGGGCGGCGCCGGCATTGAGGATCGCGGCCGGGCTCGGCCGGGAGACCCCGCCGGCCGGCACCACCACCGCGGGCCCCCAGCGCCGCAACAGCTTCAGGGTGGCGGCGAGGTCGAGCAGGTCGACCGTGGCATCGGCGCTGGCGCGCAGGGTCGCCCCGGTGAAGCCCCGCAGGGCGATCACCCGGAACGGCCGGCGCGCTCTGCGCAGCGACTCGGCGACGAGTTCGGGCAGGCGGCCGGCCCCGGCGATCAGGACCACGGCACCCTCGGGGGTCGGATCGGCCTCGGTCACCGTCCGGCCGCTCAGGCGGCGCTGATGGGGGTCGGAATCTCGCGCGGCGTGCAGATCGAGCGCTTGCCGCCGAGGCGGATGAAGTCGAGGATCTCGCGGACTGCGGCGTGGGATTCGAAGGTCGCGGCCACGTCCTCCACACGCTCCATCAGCGTGCCCTCGGGGGCGAAGAGCAGGCGATAGGCCCGGCGCAGGGCGTGGATGTCCTCCCGGGCGAAGCCGCGGCGCTGCAGCCCGATGATGTTGAGCCCCGACAGGTAGGCCCGGTTCCCGAGTACCATGCCGTACGGGATGCAGTCGTTCTCCAGACCCGACAGGCCGCCCACGAAGGCATGCGCGCCGACCCGCGCGAATTGGATCACCGCGGCGCCGCCGCCGAGGATCGCGTAGTCGCCGACGCTGCAATGGCCCGCCAGCATGACGTTGTTGGAGAAGATCACGTGGGCCCCGACCTGGCAGTCGTGGCCGACATGCGAATTCGCCAGAAAGGTGCAGTGATCGCCGACCGCCGTTTCCAGGCCACCACCGCTGGTGCCCGGATTCATCGTGACCCCCTCGCGGATCAGGCAATCGGAGCCGATCGTCAGGGTCGAGGCCTCGCCCCGGAACTTCAGGTCTTGCGGCTGGTGTCCGATGGACGCGAAGGGGAAGATCCGGGTCCGGTCCCCGATCGTGGTGCGGCCGGCCAGGACCACGTGGCTGATGAGTTCGCAATCCGGTCCGAGCACGACTTCCGGCCCGACATGGCAGAAGGGACCGATCCGTGCCCCGTCGCCGATCCGGGCGCCGGATTCGATCACGGCGCTCGGATGGATGAACGGCGCGCTCACTCCGTCACCAGCATGGCGCTGATCTCGGCCTCGGCGACCAGCGTGCCGTCGACCCGGGCCTGGCCGCGGAACCACCACATGGTTCGGCGCTGATTCAGCTTCGTCATGTGGTAGCGAACCTGGTCGCCGGGGGTGACGGGCTTGCGAAACTTGCACTTGTCGATGGTCATGAAGAACACCTGCTTGGTGTTCCGCCCATCCGCCCGGATGTGGCGGCAGCAGATCGCGCCCGCCGTCTGCGCCATGCCCTCGATCAGAAGCACGCCCGGGAAGACCGGCATGTCCGGGAAATGACCCATGAATTGCGGCTCGTTGGCGGTGACGTTCTTGATCCCGACACAGGATTCGTCCCGGTCGATCTCGACGATCCGGTCCACCATCAGGAACGGGTAGCGGTGCGGCAGCAGCTCCAGCAACGTCTGGATATCGGCTATGCCCAGCTCGGTGCCGGTCTCGCGCGCCGCCTCACTCATAGAAATCCGCACCTCGACTTGCCGCCCCGGGCGGCCCACAATCCGGCCGCCATGGGCGCACCGACCGCCCTCTTCGGAAGAAATCGCCGGAAGTGCAAGGCCTGCCCGGTCAGGCGTCGCCGCCGGCCGGGTCCTTGCTCGAGCGTTCGGCGAGACGCGCGAGCGTCGTCAGCTCGCGGAACCAGGCTCGCACGGGCTTGGCGGGCGTCCCGCCCCAGCGGCTGCCCGGCGGTACGTCGCGGTTGACGTTGGAGGAGCCGGCGATCTGCGCGCCGCGGCCGATCCGCAGATGGCCGACGACGCCGACCTGTCCGCCGAGAACGACGTAATCCTCCAGCGTGGTCGAGCCCGAGATGCCGACGCCCGACACGATGACGCAGTGGCGGCCGATGACCACGTTGTGGGCGATCTGAACGAGGTTATCGATCTTGGTCCCCTCCCCGATCACCGTGTCGCGAGAGGCGCCCCGATCGACGGTGGTGTTGGCGCCGATCTCGACATCGTCCTGCACGATCACGCGCCCGACCTGCGGCACCTTCAGGTGGGAAGCGCCCATGGCGAATCCGAACCCGTCCTGGCCGAGACGGGCTCCCGGATGGAGGATCACCCGGTTCCCGAGGAGCGCGTGGCTGAGCGTCGTGCCGGCACCGACCGAACAATCGCGCCCGATGCGGACGCCGGGACCGATCACGGCGTTTGGTCCGATCACGGTCCCGGCACCGATCTCGGCGCCCGGCCCGATCACCGCACCGGGATCGACCGTGACGCCGTCCTCGAGCCGGGCCTCCGGATGGACATGGGCGCCGGATGCGACGCCGCGGACGGCGAATTGCGACCCGGGACGCAGGGCGTCCGGATGGAGACGACCGAGCAGGGCCGCATAGGCGCGGTAGGGATCGCGGCTGACAAGGGCGATGGTGGCGGCGGGACAGCGCGCCGCGAACCGGGGCGAGACCAGGCACACGCCCGCCCGCGTCGCCGCGAGGGCGTCGCCGTAGCGGGCGTTGTCCATGTAGGCGAGGTGGTCCGGACCGGCACTCTCCAGGGAGGCCGCGCCGCTGAACCGACGATCCGGATCCGCCCCCTCGGGGAGGCCAGTGCCGGCAGCGGCCGCGATCTCGGCCAGGGTGAGGCCGGTGGCGGCGGCGGTGAGGAAAATGGGATCTGACATGTTCGACAACGCGCCGGCCGGGATAATCCGGCCGGCGCGCGTTTTTTATCAGAAGCGCGAGCCGCCGGAGAAGCGGAACGCCTGGACCTGATCCGCGCCGATATGGCCGAACTTGCCGAGGATCGGGACGAACACCTTCTGACCCTCGTCCTTGGACAGAGCGTAGGCGTAGTCGAACCGGATCGGGCCGAGCGGCGAGTTCCACAGGATGGACGCGCCGATCGAGGAACGGATCGCCGCCGTGTCGCGGACGTTCACGCATTCCGGCTCCACGCCGATTGTGAAGGCGTTGAAGTTGCACTTCCCGGTCGTCGGCGAGATGCCGTTGATGAAGGCGTCGCCGTTCACGTTGAAGTTCCGCTGGCCGTGATAGCCGAACAGCGTGCCGGCATCGGCGAAGAGCGCACCCTTCAGGCCCAGATCGCGCGGAATGAGGGGCAGCGGGAACTGAACTTCGAGGGTACCGCCGACATAGGTCGAGCCGCCGATCGCGTTCGAGCGGGCGTCGGCGATGCCGACGTCGCGCGGACCGATGCCGTTCGGCGCGAAGCCGCGGACCAGCGACGGGCCGAGGAAGAACTGGTCGGTCACCCGCAGCGGATCGTTGTTGAGCGACGAGATGTGGCCGCCCTGGAAGCGGATGAAGCCGACCACGTCCTCGAAGATCTCCTTGTAGTACCGCGCGTCGGCGGTCACGCGGAAGAACTTGGAGTCGCCGCCCAGGCCCGCGACGTCGGGCTTCAGCTCGGCGTAGAGGCCGTTGCGGGGCGCGCCGATCACGTCGAGGGTCGAGTAGGCGAGCGTCAGGCCGGCCAGCGAGGTCAGCGTGTTGCCCTGCGAGCCCTTGATGGCGATCGAGGCTTCGCCGTCATACGCGCAGTTCGGGTAGACCGACTGGCCACCGATGTTCCGGCCCGTGTTCGGGTCGATCGTGCCGGCCGCGTAGGTGGCGGTGTAGCCCGGGATCGGGATCGAGCAGTCGTTGTACGGCCGCTTGAGGGTGTTCGGCACCTTCAGCTCGGTGTTGTACAGCGAGTAGCGCAGCGTGATGCCGAACTCCTCGGTGATCGGCAGGCCGAGGCGCAGCTGACCGCCGTACACCGTGGTCTCGTAGCGCGAGTACCGGGTCAGGTCGGAGTACTTGTAGAAGGCATCGAAGCCCGCCGCGAGACGGTAGCCGAGGAAGTACGGCTCGGTGAACGAGAAGTCGACGCCGCGCGAGTACTGGCCGCCCGTGCCGGCGAGGCGAACGTACTGGCCGCGACCGAGGAAGTTCGACTCGGAGACCGAGACCTCGCCGATGATGCCGTCCTGGGTGGAGTAGCCGCCCGCCACCGAGAACGAGCCCGTGGGCTGATCCTCGACGTCGATATTGATGACCACGCGGTCCGGGGCTGAGCCCGGCTCGTTGGAGAAGCGGACCTTCTTGAAGAAGCCCAAACCGTTGAGGCGCCGCTCGGCGCGGTCGGTCAGCACGCGGTTGTAGGCATCGCCCTCCGCGATATCGAGCTCGCGGCGGATGACGTAGTCGCGGGTGCGGGTGTTGCCGCGGATGTTGATGCGCTCGACGTAGACGTGCGGGCCGTCCTCGACCACGAAGCCCAGGGAGACCTGGTGGCTCGCCGGGTCGCGCTGGCCGGTCGGGCGAACCTGCGCGAACGGGTAGCCGGCGCGGTTGACCTCGCGGGTGACGTTGTTGAGCGTCTTCTCGACGTCGTCAGCGTTGTAGATGTCGCCCACGGAGGTCGCGATGTCGGTGTCGAGCTTCGTGGTGTCGAGGCCCGGCAGGCGCGAATCCACCTGGACGGCGCCGACCTTGTACTGCTCGCCCTCGTTCACCGTGACGGTGATGACGTAGCCGGACTTATCGCCCTCGACGTAGCGCGCGTCGGCGCTGACTACCTGGAAGTCGGCGTAGCCGTTCTTCAGATAGTAGCGACGGACCTGGTCGAGGTCGTTGGTGATGCGGTCGGGATCGTAGACGTCGGAGGTCTTGATGAACGACAGGAAGTTCATCTCCGAGGAGCTCATCAGCCCCTTCAGGGTCCGCTCGGAATAGGCGTTGTTGCCGACGAAGTTGATCGAGATGATACCGGTCTTATCGCCTTCGTCGACCTGGTAGATCACGTCGACGCGGCCGTTGGGCAGGTCGACCGTGCGGTAGGTCACCTTGGCGGTTCCGCGGCCGAAGCGCTTGTAGACGTCGCGGATACGCGCGAGGTCGGCGTTGATGATCGCCTCGCTGTACGGGCCGCGGGCCTTGGCCTCGACGATACCCTCGAGGGTGGCCTTCTCGACCTTCTTGTTGCCCTCGAAGACAACGCGGTTGATCAGGTTGTTCTCGCGGACGGTCACCACCGTGCGGCCGCCCGACTGGGCGACCTTCACGTCGGAGAACATCCCGCTTGCGAGCAGGTTGCGGCGGGCCTCCTCGGCGGAGCCGGACGCCGTCCCGGTCACGTAGGACCGGATCGTGTCCGCATCGACGCGCTGGTTGCCCTGGACGACGATCTGCTGCGCCTGGGCGGCCCCGCTCAGGACAACGCCAAGACCCGCAGTGACTAGGACGATGGTTTTCCGCACCGACTTACGTCGGGGCTTCCCCGTCAACGACATCATGCAATCGCCCGTTTCTGTTCTGGTCGCGGGGGTTAGCCCGTCACAGGCGACCGTTGATCGGCCGTCCCGTCACCTGGTCCAAGCGTGGCTTCGGTCCAAGCGTAGCTCTTAGCGGGATTCCCCTGCCAAGCAAACGCGCGGGAGGCCATCGTCAGGGGATTTTGGGGGGTCGTGGCCTTCGCGCCACTTAACGGTGCGGTCAGCATGCCGACAAACCACAGATCGTGGTGAACGGCGCGTAAACGTCTCAGAGTTCGAGCTATTTCGGCTGGGCTCTCGATCCCGCGAACCCGATCTTAACCCCGTTTCGACGCGCCGCGGCGGCGTCATCCAGGCGGTGTCCGGGCGAGATCGCGGCGGGATTGGGGCAGCGTTTCCGGTGGAGATCCGGCGGGGATCCCTGGATCCCCGCCGAGCTCGGATCAGGTGTTCCGCCAGGAGGCGCCGAGATTGAGGATGTCGTTCCAGGCGGCGAACAGCATCAGCATCAGCACCAGGGCGAGCCCGATGCGGAATCCGATCTCCTGAGCCCGCTCGCTGAGCGGACGGCCGCGCACCACCTCGAAGGCGTAGAACAGCAGGTGCCCGCCATCGAGCAGCGGCACCGGGAACAGGTTGAGCAGACCGATCGAGACCGAGAGCAGGGCGATCAGCCCGACCAGACCGCCGACGCCGCCGGTCTTGGCGACCTCGCCGGAGACGCGGGCGATGCCGATCGGACCCGAGAGCTGGTCGGCCGATTCCCGGCCGGTGACGAGCTTGCCGAGATACGAGAACGTGCGCTCGACGACGAAGTAGGTCTCCTTCACGCCGAGGTTGAGCGAGTCGAGCGCCCCATAGTTCACGAGCCGGGCCTCCGAGCCCGCGGGCGAGCGGATGCCGAGCCGGCCGATCCGGTGGCGACCGAAGGGCGTCTTCTCCTCGAAGGTGGCTGGCGTCGCCTGGATCGTGATGGGCTGGTCGTTGCGCTCCACCGTGAAGGTCAGCGGCGTGCCGGCGCTGCCGGTCACCGTGCGGTACATGGCGTTGAAGTCGCCGATCTTCTCGCCGTCGATGGCGGTGATCACGTCGCCGGGCTGGAAGCCGGCCTGAGCGGCGACGCTGTTCGGCTCCACCGACGAGACCCGGGCGGGCAGCTCGTAGCGGCCGCCGAGCCAGATGGCGCCGGCGAAGAGCAGGATCGCCAGGATGAAGTTCGCCACCGGCCCGGCGGCGACGATCGCGGCGCGCTTGGAGACGGGCTGGGTCGGGAAGCTGATCGCCCGCTCCTGCGGGCTCATCCGGGCGACGGCCTCGGGATCGGGCATGCTGGCGCCGTTCACGTCGCCGTGGAACTTCACGTAGCCGCCGAGCGGGATCGCGCAGAGCTTCCAGCGAGTGCCGCGGCGGTCGTTGAACCCGAACAGCTCGGGGCCGAAGCCGAGCGAGAAAGCATGCACGCCGACCCCGCACCAGCGCCCGACCAGGAAGTGGCCCATCTCGTGCACGAACACCACGACCGTGAGCACGAACAGGAACGGGATCACGGCACCGAAGAAGCCGCCGGCGGTGCCGCCCATCGCGTTGAGGAAGTCCATAAGCCGTATCCTGGCCGTCTCGGCGCCGGCTTCTCGGGCCGGCCATCCGCCCTGTCTAGCAGATCGGCGGTGCCGACCGCCAACCCAATCCTGCAAGCCGGCTGCGGAAGGCCGCACGCACCGTCCGATTCCGCACCCGCCGATCGACCGGGCTCGGAGCTTCCCGTCAGTGGCCTCCGCCGCCGCTCGCCCCGGGACTCGGCCTCCGGATCACGGGAACCGCACAGGCCATCGCCAGGAACAGGATTGTGAGCGCCAGGAACACATCCTCGAAGGCCATCACGAGGCCCTGGATCCGCACCGTGTTGGTCATGGCCTTCAGCGCCATGTCGGATGCGGCGCTGCCATAGGCGTCGAAGCCGCGCTGCATCGTGTCGAGGCGCTCCACCGCGGCCGTGCTCGCCCAGGTGAAGCGCTCGTGCAGCCGCGTGAGGTGGAGGTCCCACCGGTCGTTGAGGATCGTATTGATCAGCGCGAGACCGACCGCACCGCCGAGGTTGCGAGTCAGGTTGAAGAGCCCCGACGCGTTCTTCATCCGCGCCGGCGGCAACGTCCCCAGGGCGATGTTGTTGATCGGGATCATGCACAGCATCAGCGAGCAGCCGCGCAGCACCTGCGGCAACAGCAGCTCGTAGAAGTCCCAGTCCTTGGTCAGGCCGGTGACGATCCACGTGCCGCAGGCGAAGCCGACGAAGCCCACGCCCATCATGATGCGCGGATCGACCTTGCCGGAGAGCCGCCCGGCGATCGGGGCGGTGGCGAACATGCACAGGCCCGAGACGAACATCGTCTCGCCGATCATCAGCGCCGAGTAGCCGCGGACCCGGGCGAGGTAGACCGGGTAGATGTAGGTCAGCCCGTAGAGGCCGATGCCCAGCACGAAGCTCGCCACGCAGCCGCTGGCGAAGTTCCGGTCCGAGAAGGCCCTGAGATCGACGATCGGCTGCTTCGCCGTGAAGACCCGCCAGAAGAACAGCAGCGCCGAGGTTCCGCAGACGATTGCGCAGGCGAAGACCGCCTCGTCCTGCAGCCAGTCGTGGTTCGGCCCCTCCTCCAGCACGTATTCGAGGCAGCCGAGGAAGCCGGCCATGAAGGCGAGCCCGGCCCAGTCGAACGATTTGATCAGGCCGTAATTGGGCTCGTCGAAATCGACCAGGATCCAGGTCGAGACCGTCACGAAGATGCCCGGCACGACGTTGATCAGGAACAGCCAGTGCCACGACAGGAGGTCGGTCAGGTAGCCGCCCACCGTCGGCCCGATCGTCGGCGCCAGCGTCGCCACGAGACCGATCATCGGCGAGACGATGGTCCGCTTCGAGGGCGGGAAGATCGTGAAGGCCGCCGCGAAGACGGTGGGGATCATGCCGCCGCCGATGAAGCCCTGGAGCGCCCGCCAGACGATCATCTCGCCGATCGACGAGGAGGTGGCGCACATCAGGCTCATCGCCGTGAAGCCGCCCGCCGAGATGGCGAACATCCACCGCGTCGAGAGCACCCGCGACAGGGTGCCGGAGAGCGGGATCGAGATGACCTCCGCGATGAGATAGCTGGTCTGGACCCAGGGGATCTCGTCGCCGGAGGCCGAGAGGCCGGCCTGGATCTCGTTCAGGGAGGCCGAGACGATCTGGATGTCCAGGATCGCCATGAACATCCCGAAGACCATGCAGACGAACGCCACCATGCGGCGGCGGTCGAGGGGCGGCTCGGCGGCGCCGGCCGGCGCTCCCGGCGCGAGGGCTGCAGTGGCGGCCATGGCCGGTCTCAGCGGCTCGCGGTGCTGATCGGACGCGCGACCGAAGCCCGGTCCAGGACGGAACGGTCCGCGCCGGCGCGGGTATCGACCCGTACCACCACCGACAGGCCCGGCCGCAGCAGGCCTTCGCGAGCGACGTCCTCGGGCACGCGCACCCGCACGGGCAGGCGCTGGACGATCTTGGTGAAGTTCCCCGTCGCATTGTCAGGGGGAAGCAGGCTGAACACCGAGCCGGAGGCCGGCGAGAACGATTCCACGACGGCGTGGATCTCGCGGTCCGGATAGGCGTCGACCGTGACCGTCACCGGCTGGCCGGGACGCATGCGCTCGACCTGGGTCTCTTTGAAGTTCGCGTCGATCCGCACGCTCTGGAGCGGCACCAGCGCGGCGATTCGGGTCCCCGGCCCGACATAGGCGCCGGCCTCGACGGCCTTGTTGCCCACCACCCCGTCGAAAGGTGCGCGGATCTCCGTGAAGGCGAGGTCGCGGCGAGCCCGATCGACGGCGGTCCGGAGTTCCGCCGCGAGGCTCTGGGCCTCGCGTTTCTGCGCCTGCAGGACATCGACATTGGCGCGGGCCGCCACCAAGCCGGCCTCCATGGCCTTGACGGAAGCCTCGGTGCGGTCGCGGTCGGCGCGGGTCTGATCGATGCGCGACTTGGCGACATAATCCGCCTGCATCTGCGTCGCCCGGGTGAAATCGGCCTGGGCGCGGACTGCGTCGGCGCGGGTCGCGTCGAGTTGCGCGGCGGCCTGGGCGACCTGCGCCTGGGCGGCCTCGGCCTGCCGGGCGATCCGTGCGATCGTGCTCTCCTGCGTGGCGAGCTTGTCCTGAGCCGCCTGCAGCGCGAGGCGGTAATCGCCGTCGTCGAGCTTGGCGATGACGTCGCCCTTCCTGACCGCGAGACCGTTCACCACCGGGACGGATTCCAAGTAGCCGGAGACCTTGGCGGCGAGCACCGAGATATCGGCCTGGACATAGGCGTCGTCGGTGGAGACGAAGAACCGCCCGACGGACCACCATTGCCATCCCTGGTAGGCTCCGCCGCCCAGCGCAGCCGCGAGCAGGGCGAGCAGGACGAGCCTCTTCAAGGGACGCTTGCGGGCCGGACTTGTCCCGGCCGCGGCGGGACTCGGTGCGGACACCGCAACGGGGACGGGCGCTGGCGAAGCGGGCTGCTCGGCGCGCTCCTCGTCACTCGTGGCGATACGGGCTTCAAGACCGGTATCGAGCCGATCGGGGTCCTCGCGCAGGGACATGTCAGCGCCTCGAGATCAATGACCGAACCGTTCGGTCAATAACGAGGCACGACTTGACGCGCCCCCGAAGAAGCCACAGGTTATTTTGACCGAACGGTTCGGTCAAGCGTGGCGGCGTCACGGGCGCGGAGCGGAATGATGGCTCAGGGTGCGGTACTGGAACGGGGTCAGGCCCAGCACGAGGGCGACAAGCGTCAGCAGATTCTCGAGGGCGCGCGGACGGTCTTCCTGGCGGCGGGATTCGACGGCGCAAGCATGGGCGAGATTGCCCGTACGGCCGGAGTCTCCAAGGGCACGCTCTACGTCTATTTCGAGAACAAGGAAGACTTGTTCGAGGCGCTGATCATCCAGGAGAAGAGCAGCCTCGCCGAGGCCCTGTTCACCCTCGACGCGGACGATCCGGATGTCACAGCCGTGCTGACGCGTCTCGGCACCAGCTTTCTCGCCGAGATGTGCCGGCCGCAGCACGTGTCGGTGGTACGGATGGTGATCGGCGCCTGCGAGAAGTTCCCGCGCTTCGGGCAAGTCTTCTACGAAGCGGGACCCGCCTGCGGCGTCGACCGCCTCTCGCGCTATCTGGACGCGCAGGTCCAGGCGGGACGCTTGGTGGTCGCCGATACCGAACTCGCTGCCCGGCACTTCCTCCACCTCTGCCAGGCGGGGCTGCTGACGCGCCTGCTGTTCGCGGCGGGCGGCATCGCCGGCGAGGCCGAGATGCGCCATCAGGTCGACGCGGCGGTGCGGGTGTTCCTGGCCGGCTACGGCCCCACGCGCTGAGCCGGAGGATCAGCCGGCGGCACGCAGCTCGGGCAGGGCCTCGGCGCTCCAGATCCGTACATGCGCGTCGATGGCGAGCGCCTCGTCGACGTCGGCCGGCGCGGTGCGATACTGCGCGGCGAAGTGCGCGCAGGCGCGCTCGACCAGATCGCTGATGCCGTAGAAGCCGATCCGGCCGGCGATGAACGCCGCGACCGCGATCTCGTTGGCGGCGTTCATCACGGTCGGCGCCGCACCGCCCGCGGCCAGCGCCGCCCGGGCGATCCGCAGACAGGGAAAACGCGCCTCGTCCGCCGCCTCGAAGGTGAGCGACCCGAGCTTCACGAGGTCGAGGGGGCGGCCCCGCTGGATGGTCAGCCGGTCGCCGAGGCCGAGGCAGTGCGAGATCGGCACCCGCATGTCGGGCAGCGCCAGCTCGGCCGTCACCGCGCCGTCGAGCCAGTAGACCATGCCGTGGATCACCGATTGCGGATGCACCACGACATCGAGGCGCTCGGGCTCGATGCCGAACAGATGGTGCGCCTCGATCAGTTCGAGGCCCTTGTTCATCAGGCTCGCCGAATCGATGTTGATCTTCATGCCCATCGACCACGTCGGATGGGCGGCGGCCTCGGCCGCGGAGGCGGCGGCGATCCGCTCGCGGGTCCAGGTCCGGAACGGGCCGCCCGAGGCCGTGATCATCATGGTGCGGACATCGGCCAGCGGCCGGCCGGCGAGCGCCTGGCTCAGGGCGTCGTGCTCGGAATCCATCGGCAGGATCGTGGCGCCGTAGCGCGCCGCGTCGCGCATGAAGGCGTCGCCGGCGCAGACGAGGCTCTCCTTGTTGGCGAGCGCCACCTTGCGGCCGAGGCGGAGCGCGGCATGGGTCGACTTCAGGCCCGCAGCGCCGCTCACGGCCGCCACGACGATGTCGGCGTCCCGGGCGGCGGCCTCCATGACGGCCCCCTCCCCCGCACCGTTGGGGATTCCGGAGCCCGACAGGGCCTCGGCGAGCGCAGGGCCGGCGGATTCGTCGGCGAGCGCCGCGAACGAGGCGTTCAGCTCGCGCGCGACCTTGGCCAGGGCTACGGGATCCTTGCCGCCGACCAGGGCGCCGACGCGGAACCGGTCGGCATGCTGGGCGAGCAGGTCGGCGGTGGAGCGGCCGATCGAGCCGGTGGCGCCGAAGACTGTGACGATCTGGGTCACGGGTTCAACTCCCTCATCGTCACGCGATCAGACCGCCCCCGCGCAGGGCGAGATAGAGAGCCGCCAGCACGGCGACCGCGAAGAAACCGTCGAGCCGGTCCATGACGCCGCCATGGCCCGGGATGATCTTTCCGGAATCCTTCACGCCGTAATGGCGCTTGAGACCGGATTCGATCAGGTCCCCCGCCTGGCTCAGGACGGAGGCCAGCGCACTCACGCCCGCCACCACCGGCAGGGAGGCGGCACTGGGCAGGGTCATCCCGGCGAGGTCGGCGACCACCGGAACGAGCGTGCCGGCCGCGACCGCTCCGACGAGGCCGCCGAGGGCGCCCGACCAGGTCTTGTTGGGCGAGACCCGGGGCATCAGCTTGGGGCCGCCGATCTTCCGGCCGGCGAAATAGGCGGCGATGTCGGTGGACCAGACCACCGCGAACATCCAGGCCGGACCGACGAGCCCGATGGCGGGATCGTCGCGCAGGGCCACGGGCACCGCCGCGATAGCGGCGGCGCCAAGCACGCCCACGAAGGCGCGAAAGCGTCCCCGGCCGGTCCGCGCCACCGTGGCGCAAGCGGCGGCGCCGAGCAGAAGGACCGCGAGGCAGGCCGGCGTCGGGGCGCCGCCGCGCTGGCAGAGCAGCAGCGCGCCCAGCGTCGCCGCACCCAGCGCGATCAGAACCTCGCGGGGCTCGGTGCGGCTCATCACCATCCACTCGGCGAAGCCGACGATGCCGGCGGCGAGCCAGATCCCCGCGAAGGGCCAGCCGCCATAGACCAGGGCGGCCAGCACGCCGGCCCCGAGCACGACGCCCGAGGCGACGCGCAGCCACAGCTCGCGCCGCCCCGAGGGACGCGCGGCCGGTGCGGCGGCGGAGGTCACGCGCGTCCCGTCCTTCGCCTCAGACCTGCATGATCTCCTTCTCCTTGGAGGCCAGCACACCGTCGATCTCGGCGATGTACTGGTCGGTCGCCTTCTGCACGTCGGCGGCCTGGCGCTTCTCGTCATCCTCCGAGATGGCGCTGTCCTTCAGGAGCTTCTTGAGATGATCGAGCCCGTCCCGGCGGACGTGGCGCACGGCGACGCGGGCCTCCTCGGTGTACTTGTGGGCGACCTTGACCATCTCCTTGCGGCGCTGCTCGTTCATCTCGGGGATGCGGAGCCGGATGGTCTGCCCCTCCGTCTGCGGGTTGAGGCCGAGGTCGGATTCGCGGATCGCCTTCTCGACGGCCGTAACCATGCTGCGGTCCCAGACCGAGATCGACAGGAGCCGGGGCTCCGGCACGCTGACGGTGGCGACCTGCGCCATCGGCATCATCGCGCCGTAGGCGTCGACCTGGATCGGATCGACGAGCGACGGCGTGGCGCGCCCGGTGCGCAGCGAGCCGAGATCCTTCGAGAGCGAGGCGACGGCGCCCTGCATCCGGCGCTTGATGTCGTTGAGATCGAATTCCGGTGTGGCCATGAGGGTCGTCCCGAGACGTCTGACGGTATCTTGAGCCCGGCGCGGGCAATCGCGGCCTCAATGGACGAATTTTTTCAGGGCCGCAAACCGTCTTCCGGTCGGGACGAGTACAGGCAGGGGGAGTCGATGGGATGGGCCGGCGCGTCGCCCACCGTCATTCCGGGGCGCCGGGGGCGAGCCCGGACCCGAAGGGACACGCCGGAGGCGGGCGACCCAGAAACACAGACGGCGCCTTGCTTTGACTTGTCGGCGCGTCCGGATCCCGGGCTCCGCTGCGCGGCCCCGGGAGGCCGAGGTGGCCTGCAGGCACCGGACCGAGGTCGGACGCAGGGGTCGCCCCGTCTAGGGTGCCACGAGGGTCGAGGGCGCCTCGCCCGACAGGATCGCGGCGATCGAACTCGGCGGGTGCAGCGATCCGACGAGGATCGACAGCTTGCTCTCCCGGGCCAGCGCGAAGGCGGCGGTGTCCATCACCTTGAGATCTCGGGCGATGGCCTCGTCGTGGGTGATGCGGTCGTAGCGTGTGGCGCTCGGGTCCTTCTTCGGGTCAGCCGAGTAGACCCCGTCGACCTGCGTCGCCTTCAGCACCGCGTCACAGCGGAGTTCCGCGGCGCGCAGGACGGCGGCGGTGTCGGTGGTGAAGAACGGGTTGCCGGTGCCTCCGGCCAGGACAACCACCTGACCCTTGTCGAGGTGATGCAGCGCCGGCTGCCGGGCGTAGGTCTCGCAGATGGTCGGCATCGATACCGCTGACATGGTTCGCGCCTGGACGCCGGCCGCGTTCAGCGCCGTCTCGATCGCCAGCGAGTTCATGACCGTGGCCATCATGCCGAGCGAGTCGCCGGTGGCCCGGTCGATCCAGCCGGCCGCCGAGATCCGGGCCCCGCGGATCATGTTGCCGCCGCCGACCACGATGGCGATCTCTGCGCCCGCCTCGATCGTGCGGGCGATGTCCTCGGCCAGTCCCGCCAGGGTTGGCGGGTGCAACCAGTACCCGTCCGGAGCGGCCAGAGCCTCACCCGACAGCTTCAGCAATATCCGGCGAAACGGCGTCGTATCCGGCATCGGGGTTCCCGGCTCCATCCCGCATCGCGCAAACCGGGGAGGCTTCTACGTCAGGCGCGGGAGCCGCGTCGAGGGGCTGAGGCCGATCAGAGGGGTGGCATCGATCGAATTGCAGCGGAGGCACGGCTTGTCGTGAGACAGGCCCCTCGCGTTCCGACGAGGCACCGGCACGATCCTGCGCGCCGGTGCCGGTTTTCAGCTGCCCGCCAGGACGCCAACGGCGCCCAGAACGGTCATGACCAGACCGGACGCGAACACGCCGATCATCAGGTAGGAGAAGGGTTTCAAAGCCATGACCCGACAATAGCGCTGCGCCGCAAACCAAGGTGTGCGGCGCAACACGACGCGTGCGGGAACGCTTTCGTGTGCCGGAAAACGAGAAGCCCCGCCCGGTAGGAGCCGGAAGGGGCTGGTCTCGGTGCAGCCCGGCGCGCCGGGCGGTCGGGACTGAACGTCAGGCGCGACCGGCCTGCTGAGCGACCTCGGTGGCGAAGTCCGGTCCCTCTTCCTTCTCGATGCCCTCGCCCAGCGCGTAGCGGACGAAGCCCGTCAGGGTCACCGGGCCGCCAACCTTGGAGCCGGCTTCCTTCAGGACCTGGCTCACCGTCTTCGAGCCATCGTGCACGAAGGGCTGCTCCAGGAGGGTGACCTCCTTGTAGTAGCTCTTCAGGCCACTCTCGATGATCTTGGCGAGGACGTGATCCGGCTTGCCGGCGTTCTTCTCGCGCAGGATGTTCGACTCGCGCTCCACCGTGGCGGCATCGACACCCGAGGCGTCCAGCGCCACCGGGTTGGTCGCCGCGACGTGCATGGCGATCTGACGGCCGAGGGCCGACAGCGCCTCGACGTCGCCCTCGGATTCAAGCGCCACGAGTACGCCGATCTTGCCGAGGCCCTCTGAGATCTGGCTGTGCACGTAGGAGGCGATCACGCCCTTCTTGACCTCGAGCTTGGCAACGCGCCGCAGGTTCATGTTCTCGCCGATCGTGGCGATCAGGGCCTGCAGCTTCTCCGAGACGGTCTCGGTGGCGCCGGGGAAATGGGCGGCCTGGAGGCCTTCCAACGTGCCGTCGGTGTTGAGCGCGATCTTGGCGGCCTCGCGGGCGAAAGCCTGGAAGGCGTCGTTGCGGGCGACGAAGTCGGTCTCGGAATTCACCTCGACGATCGCGGCATGGTGGCCCGCGGACTCGACCCCGACCAGGCCTTCGGCGGCGACGCGGCCGGCCTTCTTGGCGGCCTTGGCGAGACCCTTCTTGCGCAGCCAGTCGATGGCGGCCTCGATATCGCCCTGCGTCTCGTTGAGCGCGCCCTTGCAATCCATCATGCCGGCGCCGGTCTTCTCCCGGAGCTCCTTCACCATCGCGGCGGTGATGTTGGCCATGGCGGTCCCTTTCGTGTGGTCTGGATGCGAGAGGCCCGGCGCGCGGGTGAGCGGCCGGGCCCGGTATGCCTGGAACCGCGACGGCCCGATGACGGAGCCGCCGCGAGAATCCGATGGATCAGGCCGCGGCGGCGGCCTCGACGAAGCCGCGAGCCTGCGAGACCCACGAATCGCGGTCGATGCGGCCGTTGAGCTTCAGGTCGGCATCGACCTTGGCGACATCCTCGGGGGTCATCGCGGCGAGCTGCCAGTAATGGTAGATGCCGGCGTCGTTGAGCTTCTGCACGATCTGCGGGCCGGCGCCATTGAGCTTGGTCAGGTCGTCCGGCGCGCCGCGCGGGGCGGCGAGCAGCTCGAAATGCTCCGTCGTCTCGGCGAGCATCGCCACATCGGCCGGATCGAGGGCATCGGACTCGACCGAGACGGCCGCGTCGTCGTTGGCCGGCAGCTCCTCGGCCATCGGCTCCTCGGAGGCGCCGAGGTCCATGCCCGACGAGCCCTGCGCGCGCGAGATGCCGTCGATGGCGGCCTTGGCGATCAGGTCGCAGTAGAGCGCGATGGCGCGGCCGGCATCGTCGTTGGCCGGAACGATGTAGCTGATGCCGTCCGGGTTGCAGTTGGTGTCGACGATGGCGGCCACCGGGATGCCGAGGCGGTTCGCCTCCTTGATCGCCAGCTGCTCCTTGTTGGTGTCGATCACGAACAGCAGGTCGGGGACGCCGCCCATGTCCTTGATGCCGCCGAGCGCCTTCTCGAGCTTCTCCTTCTCACGGGAGAGCATCAGGCGCTCCTTCTTGGTCAGGCCCGGGCCGCCGGTCTCCAGCGTCTCGGTGACCTTGCGCAGGCGCGAGATCGAGCCCGAGATGGTCTTCCAGTTGGTGAGCATGCCGCCCAGCCAGCGGGAGTTGACGTAGTACTGGGCCGAGCGCTTGGCCGCCTCGGCGATCGTGTCGGCGGCCTGACGCTTGGTGCCGACGAACAGCACGCGGCCGCCCTTGGCGACGGTGTCGCTCACCGCCTGCAGCGCCTGGTGGAGCGCTGGCACGGTCTGGGCGAGATCGATGATGTGGATGTTGTTGCGGGTGCCGAAGATGTACGGCTGCATCTTCGGGTTCCAGCGGTGCGACTGGTGTCCGAAATGGGCGCCCGCCTCGAGGAGCTGACGCATAGAAAAATCGACGGCCATTCGTTTGTGCTCTCCGGTTATATCCGCCGCGGAGGGATGCAGCCGCCCGAGATTTCGGACGACCACCGGAAACGCCTCATTCAGGCATGAGGCCGGCTCCGCGTGTGGGATGGGCCGGCGCTTAGCAGAGGGCGGGTGGGAAGGCAAGGCGCGGAACGGGCCAGGATCCGGACTCGCGCCGACGGACTGGGAGCCGCTTCGTGGCGCGTCCTCGGCCGGGGCGCGGAGTCACCTGCTTCTGCGTTCCAGGCGTCCGGGAGGGGGCGGCCGACAGAACGGAATCCTTCCCGCCCCCATGCAGCGAAAGCGGACGGGGACCGGGGATCCAGCACACGAAACGGCTCACGCCGTTCCGAATACCGCGGCCACATCTTCCGCGGTCATCACACGGAAATTCCCCGCCGCCAGATCCGCCGGCAGGTCGAGGCCGCCGACACGATCCCTGTGCAGGGCCGCGACATGGTTGCCGACGGCGGCGAACATCCGACGGACCTGATGATAGCGCCCTTCCGTCAGCGTCACGGCACAATGCGTGGCATCGGCGGCGTCGAGCTGCACCGGCAGCAGCGGGCGCTCCTCGCCCTCCAGCATCAGCGCGCCCGACGCGAAGATGTCCGCCTCCTTGCCGGTCAGCGGCCGGTCGAGGGTGACGCGGTAGCGCTTTGCCACCTGGGCCTTCGGACTGATGATCCGGTGCAGCAGAGCCCCATCGTCGGTCATCAGCAGGAGGCCCGAAGTCTCCTTGTCGAGCCGCCCGACGGTGGAGAGCGGCGGGTCGCGACGGCGCCAGCGCTCGGGCAGAAGTCCGTAGACCAGCGCACCGGCCTCCTTGTGCGAGCAGGTCACGCCCAGCGGCTTGTGCAGCATGAGGCACAGGCCCGGCAGCGGATCGAGGGGCGCGCCGTCGATCGTCAGCCGGCCCGGCAGGTCCGGGTCGAGGGCGATCCGGTCGCCGGCATCGTCCAGTTCGGCGCCGTCGAGGCGGATCGCGCCGGCGCGGGTGAGGTTCTGGATCTCACGGCGCGAGCCGTAACCCAGATTGGCGAGGAGCTTGTCGAGCCGGACGGACTTTGCCGCGCTCACCGGCGCGCCTCGTAGACGCGGTAGCCGTTCGCCTGCACGGCGACGGAGACGATCCGGAACGCCTCGCGCAGGGCCGCCTCGTAGGGCAGGTGCGCGTTGGCCACGAGCCAGAGCGTGCCGCCCGGCCGCAGCACCGCGGACGCCCGCGCGATGAAGGCGCGGCCGAGGGATTGGTCCTCGGCTCCGCCTTCATGAAACGGTGGATTGGTGACGATGAAATCGAGCGGGTCCGGCACCACGCCGGGTGTCCGGACATCCGCCCAGTGGATCGTGGCCCGCGGGTCGGCGACGTTGCGGCGCGCCATCTCGACGGCCCGGCGGTCGATCTCCACCAGCGTCATCGCGGTCACCGCCTCGGACGCGAGCACCGCCCGAGACAAGATGCCCAGGCCGCAGCCGAAATCGGCGCCCCGGCCCTTCAAGGCCGGCAGGTTCGCCAGGAGCAGCGCCGTGCCGGGATCGAGCCGGTCCCACGAGAAGATGCCGGGCTGCGTGCACAGGGCGAGGTTGTCGACGTGGCGCGGACCGCCCTCGTCGATCGCCTCGGCGAGGCCGGCCGGGGCCGTCGGGCGCTCGGCCGTGCAGATCCGGTGGTGCCGGCGCGGCTGGTCGGCGGCCGCGCAGCCGAAGGTCGTCAGTTCCTTGGCCAAGCGGGTGCCGCCGCGATCCTTCGGCGCCAGGGCGACCATGCGGCCGCCCGGCCCGAGGGCGCGCAGCACCTGGGCCAGCACGTAGCGCCGCTCGACCGTTCCGGGCGGTGCGAGCACGGTGGCCGAGTCGAGGCTGTTCTCGGACAGATCCTCCAGCCGTTCGGCGCCGGGGATCAATGGGGAAAGCTGGACGGCGTCGCCGGGGACCTCGGCGAGGTCGGCCGGCGGCAGGCCGTAGACGGCATGGCGCATGAACGGTTCGGGATCTGGAGTGCCGGCTCCGGAACGCAAATCCGCGGCGGAGCGGGGTAAACCCGCACCCGACTCGGTTCATCCGGGGGGAACACCGCGTTTATACCGGAACCGGTCGGGAAGCCCAGCCTCCCGCGCGCGGCCCGGCGCGTCAGCCTCGCGGGAATTCCAGGCCCATCTCGCGGTAGCGGGCCGGATCGTCGGCCCAGTTCTCTCGCACCTTCACGTGCAGGAACAGGTGGACCTTGGCGTCGGCCGCCTCGGCGATCTCGATACGGGCCGCCTGCCCGATCGACCGGATGGTCTGGCCGCCCTTGCCGAGCACGATCGAGCGCTGGCTCTCCCGCTCGACGAAGATCGTCTGCTCGATCCGCACCGACCCGTCGGGCCGGATCTGCCACTGGTCGGTCTCGACCGTCGAGCGGTAGGGCAGCTCCTCGTGCAGCCGGTCGTAGATCTTCTCCCGGGTGATCTCGGCGGCGAGCATGCGCAGGGGCGCGTCCGAGACCTGATCCTCCGGATAGAGCCAGGGACCCGGCGGCATCCGGGCGGCCAGCGCCCGGCGCAGGTCGGCGACGCCATCGCCGTTGAGCGCCGAGATCATGAAGGTCTCGGCGAAGGGCGCGGCGGCGTTGAGCTTGGCGGCGAGATCGAGCAGCCGCTCCCGCGGGATCAGGTCGATCTTGTTGAGGATCAGCAGCTTCTCGCGCCTCACCTCGCCGAGCCGCCCGAGCACCGCCTCCACTTCGGCGTCGACACCCTTGCGCGCGTCGACCAGCAGGCAGACGGCATCGGCGTCGGAGGCGCCGCTCCAGGCCGAGTGCACCATCGCGCGGTCGAGGCGGCGCTTGGGTGCGAAGATGCCGGGTGTGTCGACCAGCACGACCTGGGCCGAGCCCTCGATGAGGATGCCCCGCACCAGGGCCCGGGTCGTCTGCACCTTGCGGGAGACGATCGAGACCTTGGTGCCGACGAGATTGTTGAGCAGGGTCGACTTGCCGGCATTCGGCACGCCGATCAGCGCGACGAAACCGGCCCGTGCGTCGGCGGGCGTACCCGGGAGCATGGACGGGTCGCGCGCGGGCTCCTGGCCCGGCCTGCCGCCAGGGCCGTCCTGCGTGTCGTGATCGTCCTGGTCGTCGTGATCGTCCTGGTCGTGCGCGTTCATGCTGTCTCCGTCGGCCCCGCATCCGCAGAGGCCCCGATTCCCTCTCGCTCCATCAACGCCCGGGCAGCGGCCTGCTCGGCGATCCGCTTCGACGTGCCGTCGCCGAGACCGGGCTCGAGGCCCTGCACCTGGACGGCGATTCGGAACCGGGGCGCGTGGTCGGGGCCGGTGCGTTCCACCACCACATAGGTGGGGATCGGCAGGCTGCGGCCCATGGCCCATTCCTGCAGGGCGGATTTGGCGTCGCGGCCCCGCGCCGCCGCCGTCGGCTCGCCCGGGTGGAAATGCGCCTCGACCACCGCCCGGGCGGCATCGAACCCGGCGTCGAGATAGATCGCACCCAGGATCGCCTCGCAGACATCGGCGAGGATCGTCTGATTGCGCCGCCCGCCGCCCATCACCTCGCCCTGGCCGAGGATCAGGTGCGGGCCGACCTCCCAGGAGGCGGCCACGACCGCGCAGGTCTCGCGCCGGACGAGGGCGGCCAGCCGCCGGGAGAGGTCGCCCTCGTCAGCCTCAGGGAAGGCGCCGTAGAGGCGATCGGCGACGGCGAGCCCGAGCACGCGGTCGCCCAGGAATTCCAGGCGCTGGTAGCTGCCGCCCCGGCCGCTGGCCTTGCTGGTATGGGTCAGGGCGCGGGTGAGCAGGTCCTGATCGGCGAAGCTGTGCCCGATCCGCTCCTCGAGTTCGCTCAGGGGCGGGCGGGGCTTGTGGGCCCGGCGGGATCGGGCATTGGCTCGGGGCTGCGCGGCGTCGTCCAAGTCCGGACCGGTCAATGGATCGTCGTGAACAGGCGCGACCAGCGCACATGGGCCGGCCAGTTCCAGACCTGCCAGGCCGGGGTGCCCTCGTCGATCGAGAAGAAGATCATCTCGGCGCGCCCGACCAGATTGGCGAAGGGCACGTAGCCGACATTGGCGAGGTCACGCGAATCGGTGGAATTGTCGCGGTTGTCGCCCATCATGAAAAAGTGACCGGGGGGGACCGTGTAAAGCTCGGTCTTGTCCCAGAACCCGTTGTCGCCATCGCGCTCGATCACCCGGTGGACCACGCCGTTGGGCAGCGTCTCCATATATTGCGGAACCTTGGTGGGTTGCCCGTAGGGATCGGTCGTCTCGTAATCGGCGATCCGCTCGCGCTTGACCGCCTTGCCGTTGATGTTGAGCACGCCGTCGATCATCTGGATCTTGTCGCCCGGCAGGCCGATCACGCGCTTGATGTAGTCGGTCGAGTTGTCCTTAGGCAGCTTGAACACCGCGATGTCGCCGCGCTTCGGGTCCGCGCCCCAGATCCGGCCGTCGGCCTGGATCGGAATGTATTCCGAAAGCGGTAGCGAGTACTTCGAATAGCCGTAGGAATATTTCGACACGAACAGGTAGTCGCCGATCAGCAGGGTCGGCACCAACGAGCCGGAGGGGATGTTGAACGGCTGGAACAGCAGCGTCCGCACCACCAGGGCGATCAGCAGCGCCTGGATGCCGACCTTCAGCGTCTCGCGGATGCTGGCCCAGGTGCCGGTCTCGGCAGGTTTCCTGAGCGGCTTGCCGTCGTAATCCACGCGCGCGTTCCGTCTTCGGTTGAGGTTCGTCGCCCGCCGCCAGCGGGGCGCGGCCCCGCCGCGCGCGGCCTGATATGCGGTTGTCCCGAGGAATGCGCCGCAATCGTGTCCGCCGTGACCGGCGGTCTAGACCATGCGCGAGCCCCCCGCAACGCGCGACCGTGGCCGGCTAATCCGCGAGGACCGCCTCAACCGGCGACAGAGACCGGCACGGCCTCAATGATCACGAAGGCTTGCGCCATCGGCGGATCGTCCGTGAGACTGACGTGCAGGCGCGCCGCGTGCCCCGCCGGCAGGAGTTCCGCGAGCCGCTCGGCCGCGCCGCCCGCGAGCCGCAGGGTCGGCTGCCCGGAGGGCAAGTTCACCACCTCCATGTCGCGCCAGAACACGCCGTCGCTGAGGCCGGTGCCGAGCGCCTTGGCGCAGGCCTCCTTGGCGGCGAAGCGCCGGGCGTAGCCCTCGGCGCGGGCGGCCCGCCGGTCGCAGCGGGCCCGCTCGCCATCGGTGAAGACCCGGTGGGTGAAGCGCTCCCCATGCCGATCCAGGGTCCGGGCGATCCGGCGGATGTCGCAGAGGTCCGATCCGATCCCGACGATCATGCCGGCCGCGCCCGATCCATGGCGGCCCGCATGTCGCGCACCGCTCGGTCGAGCCCCACGAAGATCGCGTCGGCGATCAGCGAGTGGCCGATATTCAGCTCCCGAAGCTGCGGCAGTGCCGCCACCGGGCCGACGCTGCCGAGGGTCAGCCCGTGGCCCGCGTGGATCTCGAGGCCGAGGCCGGCCCCGTGCTCCGCCGCGCGCCGGATGCGGGCGAGTTCGCGGGCTGTGCGGCTCTCATCGTCTTCGAGCGCGGCCTCACAGTAGCTGCCGGTATGCAGCTCAACCACCGGTGCCCCCAGGGCGCGGGCGGCGTCCATCACCGCCAGCTCCGGCTCGACGAACAGCGACACGCGGATGCCGGCTTCCGCGAGGGCGCGGATACGCGGCGCGAGGTGTTCGCGCCCGCCGACGATGTCGAGGCCGCCCTCGGTGGTACGCTCCTCGCGCTTCTCCGGAACGAGGCAGGCGGCGTGCGGGCGGGTGGCGAGCGCGATCGCCACCATCTCGTCGGTGGCCGCCATCTCGAAATTGAGCGGCACGGACAGGCCGCGCTTGAGCGCTTCGATGTCGGTGTCGCGGATGTGGCGCCGGTCCTCGCGGAGATGCGCGGTGATGCCGTCGGCGCCCGCCTCGACGGCGAGCAGAGCCGCCCGTACCGGGTCCGGGTAGTCTCCGCCGCGGGCGTTGCGGACGGTCGCGACGTGATCGATGTTGACGCCCAGGCGCAGTTTTTCGGAGGTCATCCGCTCGTTCGTCCCCGTGTCGGCGCAATGCGACAGGCTTACCGGGGGTTCGGAAGGCTAAGCGCGCCCTCACCCCGTGCCGGCGATATGCGGAGGATCGCGCGCGGCGGCAAGACGGGAAGGGCCGGGTGTTTCACGGTTCGTGTCGCGCTCTCTTCGCAATCGGGAGCAGCTTGACGAAGGACCGACTGCGACGACACGGATCGGGCGCCGCCCGGGTCGGCGGCGCCACGATGCAGGGATGTGGGCGGGCTCTCACGGCAAGCGACCCGGCCTGCATTTCCGGAGGGCCGGCCCGTTCAGGCGAGCCGCAGGCGCGACCGGCCGTCCTTCCGCTCCGGCAATGTGTCGAGGGCTGTCTGGACGATGGTTTTGGCATCGAGCCCGGCCTGGGCGTACATCTTCTCGGGGCTGTCGTGGTCCTGGTAGGTGTCCG
>NZ_NPKS01000106.1:0-833 GCF_008329595.1 Methylobacterium sp. P1-11 | reverse complement strand
CGGTAGCGTTCGGCCAGCGCCATGAGGGCCTGGGCGAGTTCGGTGAGGTTGGCGGAGGCGGCCTCGACCTGGCGTGTGCCGGCCGCGGTCTGCTGGCTGGCCTGCCGGATGTTCTGCAGCGCGCCCATCACCTGCTCGATGCCGAGCTGCTGCTGGTTGGTCGAGGCCACGATCTGCTGGAAGGTCTGCACGTTCTCCTCCACCCGCGCGGTGATCTCCTCGATGGTCCGCTGCGTCGTGTCCGAGCGCGTCTTGCCCGCGGCCGCGCGCTTGACCGCCTCCTCGGTGAGCATCACCGAGGTGTTGATGCCCCGCTGGATCTCGCCCAGGATGCCGCGCACCTGACCGGTGGCCGCCTTGGCCTGGTCGGCCAGGAGCTTCATCTCCGAGGCCACCACCGCGAAGCTGCGCCCGCTCTCGCCGGCCGCGGCCGCCTCGATGGCGGCGTTGAGCGCCAGGAGATGCGTGCGTTCCGAGATGTCGTTGACCGTCTCGATGATGTCGCCGATCGTCTGGGTCTTCTCCGACAGGCTGACGATGTTGCCGGCCACGGCCTCCGCCTGCTCGCGGATCGCGTCCATGGCCTTGGCGGTGTCGGAGACCGCGCGCAGGCCCTGCCGCGAGGTCTGGGCCGTGGCCTGGGCGGTGGCGATCACCTCGGTGGCGCGCTTCGAGATCTGCGCGCCTGAATGGGTGATCTCGTCGACCGTGGCGGCGGTCTCCTGCACGGCGGCGAATTGCTGCTCGACCGAGGCCGCCTGCTCCTGCGCCGAGGCGCGGATCTCGGCCGCCGCCGCGTTCAGGTCCGCCGTGGCCGCACGGTTGGTCCGCGC
>NZ_NPKS01000105.1:0-857 GCF_008329595.1 Methylobacterium sp. P1-11 | reverse complement strand
CGTCGCCCCGAGTGGAAGCGGTGACGCCAGCCCTCATTGAGCCTGCGCTCCTCCGCGCTCTCCTCCGGGACAGCTTCCAGATGCAGCAGGATCATCGCGAAGCCGTTCCGCTGAAGGTACACCTGCTCGTAGAGGTCCGGTGCGCGAAGGTCGCGCTTCACATCGATCCAGAGATCGGGACTGCACGCGGCGGTGTCGCTCGCAATGGCCGGCCGATGCGGACTGCTGTGAAAGAGCGAGCCTGTCGGGACCGGGCTTCCGACCGCGCAGATGATGGCCGGAAAGGAGAGGCTGCGGTAGCACCGTTGCACCCGGCCGTTGCCCGCCACGACGATGGCGATCCGCTCGGGATGGTATTGCACGTAGGCCCGAGCCGCCGCCTCCTTGCCGACCGCGAAGTCGCGCGCGAGCACAAGAACGTGCTGCAGATCGGGCTCGCGAAAGGCCGCCATGGCTCCTCGCAGCAGGTGCGGGGGCATCAGAATGAGAGTGGCGAAGCGGTTGGCCTCGACCTCCCTGTGCCGCCGCTGATCGCCCTCCTTTGCTGTGACGCGGAGCAGGTCAGAGCTCTTGCATAGGAACCGGCCGGGCTGATCCGGGACGTGGTGTGCCATCAGGAAGTGGCCGAGTTCATGCGCGATGGTGAAGCGGCGCCGCGGTTCGCCCCCGCGCTTGACGAGGATGGTGCCGTCAGACCGCTTCGCGTCGGTCACGAGGCTTCCCTCGAACTCGTCGGTGTCGAGGTCCTCGATCCGGCGGATGCCGAGTCGTGCGCACAGCTCTTGGATCGGCACGGGCACCGGAAGGTTCGGCTCGGCCTGTAGGATGCGTTTGACGAGCGCCTCCGGCGTGCCCGC
>NZ_NPKS01000104.1:0-871 GCF_008329595.1 Methylobacterium sp. P1-11 | reverse complement strand
CGGCCGCGGGGGGTGCGCTGCACGAAGCCGCGCTGGATCAGGTAGGGCTCGATGATGTCCTCGATCGCGTCCCGCGGCTCCGACAGAGCCGCCCCGATCGTCTCGATCCCCACGGGCCCGCCCCCGAACGCGCGCGCGATCAGGCTCAGGTACTTGCGGTCCATCACGTCCAGGCCCGCACCGTCCACGTCCAGCAGCTGCAGCGCCCGGTCGGCGATCGCCCGCGTCACCGTCTCGGCCTCCGCCACCACCGCGAAGTCCCGCACCCGCCGCAGAAGCCGCCCCGCGATCCGCGGCGTGCCCCGCGCCCGCCGGGCGATCTCGTTGGCGCCCTCCGCCGACATCCCCAAGCCCAGAACCCGCGCGCCGCGGGCCACGATCTGCTCCAGCTCGTCGATCTCGTAGAATTCCAGACGGATCGGGATCCCGAACCGGTCGCGCAGCGGCGTCGTCAGCAGCCCCGCGCGCGTCGTGGCGCCCACCAGGGTGAACTTCGGCAGCTCGATCTTGACCGAGCGCGCCGCCGGGCCCTCGCCGATGATCAGGTCGAGCTGGTAATCCTCCATGGCCGGGTAGAGGATCTCCTCGACCGCCGGGTTGAGCCGGTGGATCTCGTCGATGAACAGGACGTCGCGCTCCTCCAGGTTGGTGAGCTGGGCGGCCAGGTCGCCGGCCTTGGCGATCACCGGCCCGGAGGTCGAGCGGAAGTTCACGCCGAGCTCGCGCGCCACGATCTGGGCGAGCGTGGTCTTGCCCAGTCCGGGCGGCCCGACGAACAGCACGTGGTCGAGCGCCTGCCCGGTCTTCTTCGCCGCCTCGATGAAGACCTGCATGTTCGCCCGCGCCGCCCGCTGACCGATGAACTCGGCCA
>NZ_NPKS01000103.1:0-903 GCF_008329595.1 Methylobacterium sp. P1-11 | reverse complement strand
GGCTGCACGTACCTGCCCGCGGCGGGTCCGACGGCGAGTGCGATCCAGGCCGGGGCTGAGGTGGCCACGGCCGATGGCGGCCTGCTGGCCCGCTACGAGATCATCGACGTCACGCCCTCGGTGGTCGAGTCCCTGCGCGGCCGCCCGCTCGACAGCCTGCTCGCCTCCTTCGGCGACCACCGTCCCTCCTCGGAGCCGGTCATCGGCATCGGCGACATGGTCTCGGTCTCCATCTGGGAAGCCGGGTCCGGCGGCCTGTTCTCCGGGCCGCTGGTGGCCGACCGCTTCTCGGCCGGGTCCAAATCCGCCCTGATCCCCGAGCAGCCCGTCGGGCGCGACGGCGCCATCTCGGTGCCCTATGCCGGCCGCATCAAGGTCGCCGGCCGCCGCACCCAGGACGTCCAGGCGCTCATCGAGAACGAACTCGCCGGCAAGGCCATCCAGCCGCAGGTGCTGGTCTCGGTCACCCGGCCGATCTCACAGGCGGTCACCGTCACCGGCGAGGGCGCCGCCGGCGCCCGCCTGCCGCTCTCGGGCCACGGCGACCGCATCCTCGACGTCATCGCCGCCGCCGGCGGCAACCGCGCGCCGGTCAACGAGACCTTCGTGCGGCTCTCGCGCGGGCCGGTGACCGCGACCGTGCCGCTGACCACGGTGGTGTCCAACCCCAAGGAGAACATCTACCTGCGGCCCAACGACGTGCTCACCCTGGTGCGCGACCCGCAGACCTTCATCGCGGTGGGCGCGCTGGGCAACAGCACCGAGCTGCCGTTCCAGGCCGACGGCATCACCCTGGCGCAGGCCCTGGCCAAGGCGCGCGGCCTGTCCGACTTCGCCGCCGATCCGGCCGGAACCTTCATCTTCCGGTTCGAGCCGGCCAGCGTGGTGCGGCGCCTCAGCCCC
>NZ_NPKS01000102.1:0-904 GCF_008329595.1 Methylobacterium sp. P1-11 | reverse complement strand
CGTCGTCGATACCGCCCGCCTCACCGGGACCAGCCCGTTCGCCACCATCCTCAAAACCGTCAGCGCCTAAATCACACCGCCACAGGGGTGGGTAATTACTCGCAAGAAGCCGCCGGGCAAGCCGATGGCGAGGAACGTCGCCCGGGCCAACGGCGAGAAGTCGAAGGTCCGCGCGGCCGTCGAGCACGTCTTCGCCCGGCAGAAGGGGCCGATGGGGCTCGTGGTGCGCACGATCGGCTTGGCGAGAGCCCGGATGAAGATCGGCCTGGCCAACCTCACGTACAACATGAACTGGGCAGTCTGGCTCACCGGCTCCCGCGCGAGGACTGCCTGAGGGTCGGGACAAAGGGCTTTTCGCCCCGCTCGCGACCGGCGCGAGGCCAGCATCAAATCGCCAAAGTGTGGATAGGCGTTGAAGCGGGACCCCGGATCAAAGCCAATGTAGCGCGTTGTTATCACTAGCAAAATCGCGAGAGGGGTGGGGTCCCGGTCGGCGCCGATCGGGACCCCACCTCTGTGCGAAAAACGTTTGTATGTTGAGGATCTTACCGTACTTCAGAAAGGGGTCCTGGTTCGGCGCTTATCCGCAGAGATGCCATCGGTCGGCGACCTGGAGAGCGGCGGGAGCGCCTGCCGCCGCTGCTCGGGCGTACTCAGTCGAGCGGTCGCGGGCGACGATCTGGATGCCGGGATGGCGTCGCAGCCAATCGGCGACGGTCGCCCCCGAACGGTCGGGCAACAGGTCAATCGGGCATCGACGGTCGAGATCGACGAGCAGAGTGCCGTATGTTCGTCCTTTGCGGATTGAACCGCCCCGGGTTTCCCGGAGGCCGTTTGGTTTGGGTCAGGCGGCCAAGGCTTGGACCTCGGTCTGGGCATAATAGCGCGCTTCGGCCTCGGCGGG
>NZ_NPKS01000101.1:0-913 GCF_008329595.1 Methylobacterium sp. P1-11 | reverse complement strand
GGGGTGACCATGACCGAAACGCGAGAAAACTTGACCATTCCTCCGGACGACGCCGCACGCGGCTCGGCGTCCGCCGATCTGCTGTCTCACGTGTTAGCGCAGGTCCGCCTTACCGGTGATGGCGTGTATGCCGATGCGGTCACGGCAGGCGGGCAGGTGATCTTGGATCCCAACATCGCGCACGCTTTCATCGTCACCGAAGGTGCGTTTCGCTGCGCAGATCCTGATGACCTACACCCTGTGCTAATTGCTCCGGGAGATCTCATTCTGTTGCCACATGGTTTAGGCGACGCGCTGTTGTCTGCCTCACAGGATGCAAAGTTTGTAGTCTGCCGATTTTGGTTTGACCCCTATAGTTTGCGAAGCATGATTTCTGCCTTGCCTCAGCTTATCCATATCCCGCACGCCGAAGGCAAAGGATGGCTCGAAGGGATCCTGCATTTTCTGATGATCGAAACGACCGACACTCAACCCGGTACGGCCTTGATGATCTCCAAGATCATCGATGTTCTGATCATTCGCACGTTACGGACTTGGGTTCATCTTGGGCCTTCGACTGGATGGTTGGGGGGACTTGCCGATGCGCGCATCGCCCGCGCGCTCAAAGTGCTGCATCAGGAGCCGCTGCAGATGTGGAGCGTTGAAGAGCTGGCTGATGTCGCAGGTATGTCGCGTTCAAGTTTTGCAGAACGCTTTACGCAGCTCGTCGGGCTCTCACCATTGCGCTACCAGAACGAATGGCGCCTTAATCTTGCTCGCGACATGCTCGCGCGAGGAGAAGCCCGGGTCGGTGAGATCGGGCTGCGCATCGGCTATGAGTCGGAGGCAGCCTTTAGTCGCGCCTTTAAGGCGTTGTTCGGCCATTCGCCGAGGGACGAGAGCATCTGATCGACCGGGCCTAATTCCGATGGCT
>NZ_NPKS01000100.1:0-1042 GCF_008329595.1 Methylobacterium sp. P1-11 | reverse complement strand
GTCAAGCCGCCCAGAGCCGTGTGAGGTCGATCTTCGTTGTAGTGGCACCTCCAGTCCTCGATGCGCTCACGGGCATCAGCCAGCGACAAGAACCACGAAGCGTTCAAGCACTCTGCTCGAAGACGGCCGTTGAACGACTCGATATAGGCGTTGTCGGTCGGCTTGCCCGGTCGGGAGAAGTCGATCTCGACCCCGTTCAGGTAGGCCCATTGGTCGAGCATGCGCCCGGCGAACTCCGGTCCATTATCGACCCGGAGACTCTTGGGCCGACCTCGCAGCCGGACCAAAGCGTCCAGCGCCTCGGTCACCTGGAAGGCGCGGAAGTTGGCTCTCGGTGTCAGTGAGAGTGCCTCTCGCGTGTGGCAATCGACGACCGTCAGGATCCGGAACGGGCGCCCGTCGAACAGGCGGTCGGACATGAAGTCCATCGCCCAGACCTCGTTGGGTCCACCGATCGCCGGTCGTCCCTGGCGATAGCGCCAGGCTCGCTTGCGCTTGGGCAGCTTGGACCGAATCGACAGCCCCTCGTCGCGGTAGATCCGGTAGGTGCGCTTATGGTTCACCTCCCAGCCCTCCCGTCGTAACAGGATGTGCAGCCGCCGGTAGCCGTAGCGCACCCGTGCGGCAGCCAACTCCTTCAACCGCATCCGCAGCGCGACCTGAGGGTCCGAGCGCTTCCTGTAGCGCTGGGACGAACGGCCGAAGCCGGTAGCTAGGCAGGCCCGACGCTCGCTGATCCCATAGGCCACCAGCAGGTGACCAGCGACCTCACGGCGAGCGGCAGGCCTCACCACTTTCGTTTGAGGACGTCCTGCAGCATGGAGCGGTCCAGCGTCAGGTCGGCGACCAGCCGCTTGAGCTTGCTGTTCTCGTCCTCCAGTTGCTTGAGCCGTCGGATCTCCGGCACGCCCATGCCGACGAACTGTTTCTTCCAGCGATAAAAGGTCGGCTCGGATACACCCATCTTCCGGCAGACCTCGTCCACCGTCGCGCCGTTCTCCGCCTGTCGCAGGGCGAAGGCGATCTGTTCGTTCGTGAAGCG
>NZ_NPKS01000099.1:0-1048 GCF_008329595.1 Methylobacterium sp. P1-11 | reverse complement strand
CTAGAGCCGGTCCCGCGCCGCTTGAGACGGGTTTGCGGGTAGCGCGTTGGTGGGTGAAGGAGCTTGCTCATGCCTTCACCCCTGTCTGTGGACCTGCGCGAGCGTGTTGTGGCTGCCGTGGTGGCGGGTGTCTCCTGCCATCGCGCCGCAGCCCGCTTCGGGGTCAGCGTGTCGAGTGCCAGCCGGTGGTCGGAGCGCTTCCGCCACGAGGGCCAACTCGCCTCCAAGCCGATGGGCGGCGATCACACCTCGAAGCGCATCGAGGCGCATGCCGCGCTGATCCTGAGGATCTCCAAGCAGGAGCCGCGTCTTTTCCTGCGCGAGGTGCGCGACCGGCTGGCTGAGCAGGGCGTCCAGACCAGCACGAGCGGCCTGTCGCGCTTCTTTGCCCGCCACGGGATCAGCTGGAAAAAGGGGCGACATACGCAGCTGAGCAGGAGCGCGCGGACGTAAGGGCGGCGCGCGAGGCGTGGTTCGAGGCACAGCCCGAGCTCGATCCGGACCGGCTGGTGTTCCTGGACGAGATGGCGGCTGCCACCAACATGGCGCGCCGTTATGGTTGGGCGCCGCGCGGTGAGCGCTGCCGGCTCGCAGCCCCGCACGGCCACTACAAAACCACCACCATCACCGCCGCCCTGCGCACGAGCGGGCTGTGCGCCACCGCGCTATTGGACGGTCCCACGAACGGCAGGCGCTTTTGCAGCTACGTCACCGACACGCTGATCCCAGTGCTGCAGCCGGGTGACATCGTCGTCATGGACAACCTGCCAGCCCACAAGGTTGCGGGCGTGCAGGACGCGATCGAGGCCGCGGGAGCGCGGCTGCTCTACCTTCCGTCCTACAGCCCTGATTTCAACCCGATCGAGCAGGCCTTTGCGAAGCTGAAAGCTCTGCTACGCAGCACGGCAGCCCGCACGATCCCAGATCTGTGGGCGGCGATCCGCCAAGCCTTCAAGCGCTTCACTCCGCAGGAGTGCCGCAACTACATCGCCGGAGCCGGCTACGAGAACGACTTGGCCGTCGCTACCTGACCGGGAACAGCTCTAGC
>NZ_NPKS01000098.1:0-1054 GCF_008329595.1 Methylobacterium sp. P1-11 | reverse complement strand
GGCCCTTCCGCCAGCCGGTGTCGCAGTAGTCGCGCGCGGCGTCGTCCGCCTCGGACAGTCCGTAGCGGGCCCGGTAGAAGCCGTGGTCGAAATGCCCCGCCACCAGCCGCGCCTGCAGGTCCAGGAGCGCGTCCCGGTCCAGCGCCGTCTGCCCGATCGCCCCGAGCCAGGCCGTGTCCGCGACCGGCGCCCGCGCCGGGCGCAGCCCGCACACGCCGAGCAGCGCCGCCAGCGTCGAGCGCCCCGGACCCGGATCGCGCAGCTCCCGCCAGCCCGCCTCGGCGAAGTGCAGGTATGGCTCGCGACCGCCCACATCCGGGTAGGTCGCCCGGTACCAGTCCGCGTCCACCGCCGGCAGGTTCAGCCGGTGCGGCTCGGCGAACGGCTCGGCCCCCGTCAGCCGGGTCTCGGCCACGTAGCGGAAGAACGGGTCGTCGCCGACCGCCCGGCTGCCGGCCCGCGCCTGCACGAACCCGGCCGGGTCGAAGTCCGGCCGCGGGCTGACCCGTGCCCGCCAGCCCTCCGCCACGTAGTGGCGCAGCAGCGCTTCGTCCGAGGCGCCGGACAGGGCCTCGGCCTGCGGCTGAGGGAGGCGCTGCCGGTAATGGGCGGCGTCGAAGTAGGGGGCGAGCGTCTCCATCCGCAGGGCTAGCGCCGCGTCCGGGTCGGGCCGGGCGGGTCCGCCGTGCAGGACGTAGTGCACCAGCGGGTTCTGGGTGGCGAAGGTGATCCCGCGGCTGAGGCAGTAGGCCAGGGTGTCGAACTGGGGCGCCGGCTCGCGGCCCTCGCGCCAGCCGGAGGCCATGTAGTGGTCGACCGGGTCGACGCCGGCGGCGGCGAGGTCGGGATTGCCGGCGCGGTAGAAGGCGCCGTCCACGAGGCGGCGGGCGAGGCGCTGAGCCTCGGCCGTATCGGGTCTGGGCAGGGCATCGGCCCCGCCCGGCCCGCCCGCCCCGGCGCGGCGGCGCGCGAGGGCGTGCAGGAACGGGTTGATGCCGGCGCGGGCGAGGTCGGGGCGGTGGGCGAGGTAGGCGGCGGAGTCGAAGTCGGGGCG
>NZ_NPKS01000094.1:0-1220 GCF_008329595.1 Methylobacterium sp. P1-11 | reverse complement strand
TGAACCGCCCCGGGTTTCCCGGAGGCCGTTTGGTTTGGGTCAGGCGGCCAAGGCTTGGACCTCGGTCTGGGCATAATAGCGCGCTTCGGCCTCGGCGGGAGGGACGTTGCCGATGGGTTCGAGTAGCCGGCGGTGGTTGAACCAATCCACCCATTCGAGGGTGGCAAACTCGACGGCTTCGAACGAGCGCCAGGGTCCACGCCGGTGGATCACCTCGGTCTTGAACAGGCCGATCACCGTCTCGGCCAGAGCATTATCGTACGAGTCGCCGACGCTGCCGACGGAGGGTTCGACCCCCGCCTCGGCGAGACGCTCGGTGTAGCGGAGGCTCACGTATTGCGACCCGCGGTCGGAGTGACAGACGAGGCCGCTGCCGGCGAAGGGGCGGCGCTCGTACAGGGCCTGCTCCAGAGCATCGAGCACGAAGTCCGCTCGGGCCGAACGTGACACGCGCCAGCCGACGATCCGGCGGGCGAAGACATCGATCACGAAGGCGGCGTAGACGAAGCCGTCCCAGGTTGCGACGTACGTAAAATCCGCGACCCACAGCCTGTTCGGGCACGCGGCCTTGAACTGCCGGTTGACCCGGTCGCGTGGGCAGGCTGCGGCCGGATCGGGGATCGTCGTCCGGACCGACTTGCCCCGCACCACGCCCTTCAAACCCGTCGCTCGCATTAGCCGAGCGACGGTGCAGCGGGCGGCCACGATCCCCTCGCGGGCGAGTTGCCGCCAGACCTTGCGCACGCCGTAGACGCGAAAGTTCGCCTCATAGACGCGCCGGACCTCGATCATGAGCGTCGCGTCCCGTTTGGCTCGGGCCGGCAGCGTCTCGGGGGCAGCCCGTCGCGCGACATGAGCATGGTACGTCGACGGGGCGATCGGCAGGACCTTGCAGATCGGCTCGACCCCGTAGAGCGCACGATGATCGTCGATGAAGGCGATCATGACCGGGACCGGCGGTCGAGCTCCGCCATCGCAAAATACGCGGATGCCTTGCGCAGGATCTCGTTCGCCTGCCGAAGTTCGCGAACCTCCCGCTCCAGGGCCTTGATCCGCTCGCGCTCGTCCGTGGTCGGTCCGGCCCTCTGGCCCTGATCGCGCTCGGCTTGGCGAACCCAGTTCCGCAGCGTCTCGCCCGAGCAGCCGATCTTGGCGGCGATCGACTGCATCGCGGCCCAGGGTGAGCTGTGCTCGCCCTGATGCTCCCGGACCATCCGGAC